>NZ_JBIURV010000042.1:0-51271 GCF_044741025.1 Streptomyces sp. NPDC088246 | reverse complement strand
ATAACCCCCCCCCCCCCCCCCAAAAAACAACCCCCCCCCCACCACTACCCCACCCCCACCCACTCCACATATCAACCCCACCCCAACCCCCCCCCCCCCCCCCCCCCCCCGGGGGGGGGGGCCCCCCCCCCCCACAACTCCCCTGTCAGTACATGCAAGGAAATCTGATCTCAATCACGTCTTGCCTTCAAGGGGGCATGAGGGGCGCACGGTGCTGTGGGGCCCTTCATCGCCCGGATGGTGATCGCGGCCGGGCCTGATCAGGAAAACCACTGGCAGGCCCGGACATCGATCACGGCCATGTCTCCACTTCTGGGCGCTGCTCGGCAACCGGCTGTCGCAGTTGCTGACTTACCTCGGTGTCGATGCTCCGCGCCAGTCTGCGCTGATGCTTCACCTTCGAGTGCTGGGGGATCGCCTGGGCGTGCTCGGCGGACTGGCCAGCGCAGACGCGTAGTGCTCATCCGACAGCCTTCCCCCAAGGTTCAGAACCTGCAGATGCTAGCGTTCAGCGCTGGGCCGGATGACGCACAGTCTGAAAATCACCGGCCGTGGACTGAATAGCGGCACAGCGAAAGATCCCGCAGCCCGTGCGCTGATATCTCGCCCTGCCTCCTTGCCGGGCTGCGGCAGTGGGCACAGACAGGCATGGGGCGACGACATCGGCCAACGGCTCCGGGAGCTGGAGAGTCAGCACGAAGACTGACGACCTCACCGGTACCGGCTGCTCTGCAAGGACGCGATTCGGGACAGGCTGCACTACCCTGCAATTGCCGTGCCCCATCCGTGCCCTTCGGAGCGGACAACAGCGGTCAAGCACGGTCACCAGAGCCCACGCTGCGCCCGCCTTCGCAGACCAAACAACCAGGTCAGCGGCCTGATCACTGACGCAAGCGCGGTGATTCCCAAGCTCAGAGGGCGAGTTCAATTCTCGTCACCCGCTCCATAGTTTGAAACTCAAAGCCCCAGGCCAACGGCGAATTCGAGGGGTCGTTGCAACACTGCTGGTCAGCTGGCTAGGTCCAGTAGCTTAGCGAGGCGCTCGGCTGGGGTTTCCCAGTCGAGCGTTTTGCTTGGGCGGCCGTTGAGTTCGGCGGCCACATCCGCCACCCCGCACCGGATCCGCACCTGGATGGCGCACCCTCGACCTCGGCTCGGGCAGCGAACGGCGGCAGCCTCCAGCGGGCCACCTCGACCAGGGGGCGTCCTCGCAGTCACTCACGGAGGGTGCGGGCTGCCATACGCCCCCACCTCGAAGGGGAGAACCACGGCGTCAAGACGTCAACGCCTTCACGCCGCGGCTGCCCGTCTGTCAGCGCCCGCCGGCCCCGAAAGGTCTTGGTAAGGCTGCCCGGGAATGAGATCCTGTTCGCATCTGCATTCAGTGAACGCAGTTATGTACGGGGGGACTTCACGCTGTGGCCGTAACTGTGCCCGATTGGGCCGACACCCTGCTTGACGTCATCGGCGTCAATTGGCCGAACGTAGATGAAGACGCGTATCGAGACATGGCCGATGCCCTCCGGGAGTTCGCCGAGGACGTAGAAGACGACGGTCACCTTGCCAACCAGCACGTGCAACGTTTGCTGTCATCCGGCCACGGCGAAGCCCTCGACGCGCTCAGCGGCCACTGGGGCAAGGTCAAGAACAAGCATGTTCAGGACCTGGCCGGCGGCGCTCGCACGATCGCCGGTGCCCTGGACAACGCAGCCACGGCGATCGAGGCCATGAAGTACGCGGCACTTGTCCATCTGGGCGTGCTGGCCGGCAAGGCGGGCATCTCCATGGCCCTGATACCGGTGACCGGCGGGCTGTCCATGCTCATCGGCGGAGGAGCGATCGCGGTCGCCCAGCAGGCCATCCGCCGGGTCATCAAGGAGTGCTTGGAGGAGGTAGTCAGTTACATCGTCTCCGCTCTGACCGAACCGGCCGTCGCCGCGCTGGAGAGCATGGCCGCGGATCTGGCGATACAGGTCGGCGCCAGCATGCTCGGTCTGCAGGACGGCGTCGACATGAACCAGGTCGGCCAGTCGGGGAAGGAGGGCTTCAACGAAGGAGTGGCGGGGGCCAAAGAGTCCTTCCAGCTCGCTTCGGCCAATGGCCCCGGGACCACACCCGGCAAGGGCGTGCACATCGAGCACGCGGAGCACGACCGGGCCGGCACCAGCCTGAAGCTGGTCAGTGTCGACGTTCACGGCAAAACGGCGGGCAGGCTGGCCAAGGCCGGGACGCACCATGGTCGAACCCGGGGCAAGGACGATATCGCCGGCGCCCTGGACCCCGTGATCGACAAGGCGATGAAAGCTCTCGGCAAAGCCAACAAGGCGATGGGAAACCACCTCGGCGAGGGGCTACCGAAGGCGGTCAAGGAGATATCCGAGGCTCAGAAGAAGATTGATCTGGATATCAAGGACGGGCTCACCAAGGTCCGCCATGGTGACGGAGAATCCGTCCCGCGCCCTGGAGCGCGTCGGGACTCCGCTCGCACCAAGGCGGATGCTCTGAAGGGCGCCAAGGACGAGCCGCGCCGTAACAGCATCTCACTGGACAAGAAGACCTGTGAGAACGACCCGGTGGACGTCGCCACCGGTGAGATGACCCTGCCGCAGACCGATGTGGCCCTGCCCGGAGTCCTTCCTCTCGTCCTCCGCCGGACACATCTCTCCAACTACCGCTACGGCCAGTGGTTCGGCCGCAGCTGGGCATCCACGCTGGACGAACGGATCGAACTCGACCCACTCGGCGTCGGCGCGGTGTGGTCACGGGAGGACGGTTCACTCCTCATCTATCCGCGACTGCCGCTGCCCGGAGACGACGATGGCGTCCTGCCCCTCGAGGGTGCCCGTCTTCCTCTGGTGTACGGCGGACAGGACAACGGAGAGACCACCTACCTCGTCACCGACCCGTACACGGGCCTGACACGCTCATTCCGTGGCGGCCCGTACAACACGTCCCCCGCCTACTGGCTCAGAGAGATCGAGGACCGCAACCTCAACCGGATCTCCTTCGCCCGCCTCGGCGACGGCAGTCCGACAACGGTCGCCCACTCCGGCGGCTACCGGATCAATCTGGCCGTCGAAGACGCCCGGATACGCGAGATGTCCCTGCGTACGCCGGACGGTCCGGCCACCGTCATGCGCTACGACTACGACCCTCTGGGCAACCTCGCCGGCGTCGTCAACTCCTCGGGACTGCCGCTGCGTTTCACGTACGACGCGGACGCCCGGATCACGTCCTGGACCGACCGCAACGACTCCACGTTCCGCTACGTGTACGACGACGCCGGCCGGGTGGTCCGCACGATCGGCCCGGACGGCTACCTGTCCTCCACGTTCGCATACGACACCCACCCGGAAACGGGCGACCGCGTCACCCGGTACACGAACTCTCTCGGCGCGACCAAGGTTCACCACTTCAACGACCGGCTCCAGGCGGTCGCGGAGACCGATCCGCTGGGCGGCGTCACCCGCCGCACCTTCGACCGCTACGACCGGCCCCTCTCCCGAACGGATCCGCTCGGCCGGACCACCACGTACACCTACGACGATCATGGAAACCTCACCCGGATCGAGCACCCTGACGGCAGCTCGGCCTCGGTCGAGTACAACGACCTGAACCAGCTCACCGCCGTCACAGGCCCGGACGGCACCACGTCGCGGCAGGAGTACGACGAGCGAGGCAATCCGACGCTCTTCACCCGGCCGGACGGGTCCACAACCCGACTCACCCACGGCCCGAAGGGCCAGCTCACCGGTGTCGATGACTCCCTGGGCGCGCTGGACCGGGTGCGCTGCGACGCAGCCGGCCTCCCCTTGGCCATCCGCGGCCCGCTCGGCACAGTCACCCGGTACACCCGCGACGCCTTCGGGCGCACGGTGAGGATCACCGATCCGCAGGGCCACGTCACCGAGCTGGAATGGACCGTCGAGGGCAGGCTTGCCCGGCGTACGGGGCCGGACGGAGCGCAGCAGTCCTGGGCCTACGACGGCGAGGGCAACTGTCTCGTCCACACCGACGCGGCGGGCGGCGAGACCCGCTTCGAGTACACGCACTTTGATCTGGTCTCCGCACGCACCACACCCGACGGCGTGCGCCAGGAGTTCACGCACGACTCCGAGCTGCGCATTTCCCGTGTCACCAATCCCCAGGGCCTGACCTGGGACTACACCTACGACTCGGCGGGACGCCTCAGCTCGGAGACCGACTTCGACGGCCGCTCTCTCAGCTATGCGCACGACGCCTGCGGGCATCTCACCTCCCGCACGAACGCTCTGGGCCAGACGATCCGCTACACGCGCGACACGGCGGGCCGAGTCACCGCCAAGGACGCCGACGGCACGGTCACCCGCTTCACCTACGACGTCCACGGCCGTCTCGCCTCAGCGACGGGCCCGGACACCGAGCTGTCGTACGTACGCGACAGCTCGGGCAGGGTCCTCCGCGAGATCTGCGACGGCCGCGAACTGAGTAACACCTATGACGAGGCCGGCCGCCGCACTCACCGGGTCACCCCTTCCGGGGCTGTCAGCACCTGGTCCTTCCCCGTCGGACTGCGGGCCGAGCTGAACGCTTCGGGGCAGCAAGTGGTCTTCGCATTCGACGAGACGGGTCGCGAGACGACCCGCCGGATCGGTGACGCGCTGACCGTAGAGCACGCCTACGACCCTGCGGGCCGCCTGACCGACCAGCGTGTCCGCACGCCCGACGACCGGATACTCCAGCACCGCTCGTACACGTACCACGCCGACGGCCATCTCACCTCGGTCGATGAACTGACCAGCGGGCACAAGCGGCTGGAGCTGACCCGAGACGGCCGGGTCACGGGTGTCGCCGCGGAGAGTTGGTCGGAGCGGTACGCGTACGACGAGGCCGGGAACCAGACCATGGCAACCTGGCCGGGCGCGGACGACGTCGCCGGCTCACGTGAATACGCCGGGACCCGCATCAGCCGGGCGGGCAGCATCCGTTACGAACACGACGCCCAAGGCCGGGTGGTCCTACGCCAGAAGGCCCGCCTCTCCCGCAAGCCCGACACCTGGCGCTACGGCTGGGACGCCGAGGACCGCCTGGTCTCGGTCACCACACCGGACGGCACGCGCTGGCGTTACCTCTACGACGCCCTGGGGCGCCGCACCGCCAAACAGCGCCTGTCGGGGGACGGAGCGACGGTTGCCGAGGAGGTGACCTTCACCTGGGACGGCGACACCCTGTGCGAACAGACCACCTCCATAGCGGGCTCCCCAGACTCCGTCGCCCTCACCTGGGACCACGACGGCGTGAAGCCGGTCACCCAGGTGGAACGACGGCTCGTGGACCAATCGGAAGTCGACCACCGCTTCTTCGCGATCATCACCGATCTCGTCGGTACACCCCGCGAACTCGTCGACGAGCAGGGCCAGGTGGCGTGGCACACCCGCGCCACCCTGTGGGGCACCACCTCATGGAACCGCGACGCCGGCGCCTACACCCCACTGCGCTTCCCGGGCCAGTACTTCGACCCCGAATCGGGCCTCCATTACAACCGCCACCGCCACTACGACCCGGAATCAGGCCGCTACCTCTCCCCCGACCCCCTCGGCCTGACCCCCGCCCCGAACGCGGTCACCTACGTCGACAACCCCACACGATGGATCGACCCGCTGGGGCTGGCAGGCTGTCCCCACCGGGCTGGGGAGCACCGGCACAGTGTGGTGTTGGGGGTGGACGTAGCACCGGACCGGGCATCGGAATCGCTGGCACGGTACCTTCGCAACGATCCCTCGGACTCCGAGTACGACCGGACCCGCGGCAGTGACCTGGGAGCACACACCTACAACGGACCGGACTACGCCGGCCGGGAACCCGGTGGCCCGGTATGGATGACGAACGTGATGGGGGCCGTGGGGGATCGCGGTACCACTCTGTCGATCACGCTCGACGGAATGCCCAACAGTGGCGGCAAGATAGGGAACTGGAGCTCGCCTGAGGACATTGTGGATGCGTTCCAGACAGCGGCGCAGCATGGAGCTCAGTTCAACAGCAAGCATGAGGACAACTACCCGGGCCGAGGCGACGGCACCGCCTGGGAAATGAGCGAAGTCGCCTACGCAGTACGCAACTACGATGGGGCCACCGCTTGGGGAGACCCCGATGACGAACGTCCTGGTCGATCGTGGGAAGAGATCCACTGGTACACCCGCAATGAAGAGGGAGGCTACACGGAAGTCAGCGTGCCCAAACCAGACATTCCAGAGATAAAACCGGACCTGTCGAATCTACCGGAACACTTGAGGTAACGAAATTTCATGGCGAGCAATGAAGAAGCCCGGAGCGCGGCTGAGATCGTGGCTGCGGAGTGGTCCGCTGTGCTGTCTTACGGACCCGATCGCATCGATCTGGCCGTACCCCGAACTGCTTACGCCCACCCGCCCTTGCGACAGCTCTACCCCATGGTCAGCCACGGCGTTCTGTACCTGAGCCGGTGCACCCAGTGGCCGTGGACACGTGACGTCGGTACGGCCTATCCGCTGGTCAAGGGTGGCTACCGAGTGCGTCGAGAGTCCGACAAAACTCTCCTCGGCGAGGTCGACACCGTTGAAGAGGCATACGAGTTGATCGCCGCCAATCTTCCTGACGGCTGCGGGCCAGCAATCGAAGGAACCCCGGACGATCTCTGATCGTGGCCCACTTTCGCAAACCTCGAATCTGCGCGCATTCGCGACGTGACTCCAAAGCGTAAAACCTTGGACCACCGGATGGCGAACATCGGTAAGGACACGCGAGCATATCGATGCCCGAGGGCCAGATGATTACCAAGCTCAGAGCTGGCAGGCCCTCGCGTGGCCGACCCACTGCGGGTGGTCATCGTCACCACCTTCGACCTCGACGAGTACGTCCGCGGCGCCCTGCACTCCGGGGCCGTCGGCTTCGTACTCAAGGACGCCGGCCCTGCCTTGCTCGTCGAGGCTGTCCGCGCCGCGAACAGCGGCGACGCCCTGATCTCCCCCTCCATCACCCTGCGCCTGCTACGCGACCTCGCCCCCGCCCGGAAGGCGACCGCGGCCCGGCCCGTCCAGCCGCTCTCCGCCCGCGAGATCGAGGTCGTCCGCGCCATCGCCAGGGGCCGTACCAACCAGGAGATCGCCGCCGCCCTGTTCATCTCCCTGAGCACCGTCAAGAGCCATCTGGCGACCATCCAGACCAAGCTCCAAGTCCGCAACCGGGTCGAGACCGCCGCCTGGGCCTGGGAGAGCCGGCTCATGGACTCCGACCAGTCACCCTGACCAGGAGACCACTGCCCGGCCGTCGTTGCAGTGCTGACTGCGTTTCAGCCCAGTCCAGGGCGGTCCGGACTTCGGATCACGGGCCGCTCCGCAGCAGGTCAGAATGTCTGCGTCCGCGCCCGGTCGGCTGGGTGGTCTCGGCCTGACATGGACAGCATCACCCGCCGGACCAAGACCGCCCCTCCCGGAGCTGTCCGCGTCGGCCAGGGCGAGGTGGCGGCCGTGCGCCACATGGTGAAGGCCCTCGGCGACTCGGCCTCCGAGCTCGGCGGCGGCCACGCCCGCCACCTGGCCGTCCGCCACCTCACCCAGGACGTAGCCCCCTGGCTGGAGGGCCGCTTCACCGAGGCCACTGGCCACGAGCTGTTCGCCGCGACCTCCCAGCTCGTCCACCTCGCCGGCTGGATGGCCCAGGACGAGGGAGACACCCCCGAACTGCGCGGACTCGCCCAGCGTTACTACGCGCACTCGTTCCGCCTGGCCGCCGAGGCCGGCGATCCGGAGCTTTCGGCGACCGCACTGCGAGGGCTGGCCGTGCAGTGCGTCGATCTGGGCTACCGGGCCGAGGCAGTCCAGCTCGGCGAAGCCTGCGTCGAATACGGCCGGCACCTCGACAACCCGCGCGGTCGCCTACTACGAGGCCACCCTCGCCAACGCCGCCGCTCAGGACGACGACCGGCGTATGGCCACCAAGCACCTCGCCATGTCCGAGACCGCCATCGCCAAGCCGGCAGCCGCGGACGGCAACTCCTGGGCCGCCCACTACTCCCCCGGCCGCTGGGCCCACGAATCCAGCATGATCCTCTCCCGCCTCGGCGACCTCGACGCCGCCGAGGAACACCTCCACCTCGCCCTCGACATCCACGGCCTCGACCGCCGCCGCACCCGCGCCATCGTCCTCGCCGACCTCGGCGGCGTCCGCCTACGACAAGGCGACATCGACGGCGCCATGGCCACCTGGCGCGACTTCCTCGACTGTGCCGACGGCATCCGCTCGGTGAAGGTCCAGGCCGCCCTCCAGGACATGCGCGTACGCCTCCGCCGATACAGCGGAGTGCCGGAAGCCCAGGAATCGCGTGAGCGGACGGCACACGCTGCAGGCTGGCCCTCTCCCAGTGGCGTCACTCTCGGCGGTTGCACCCCTTCGGCCATGCCTCCCGGCGGCCCAAGCAGGGCTCCGGCGAGACGGCCGAGCATGAGGCCCTCGAAGCTCCCCGTGGCGCTTTGGCGGACGACGGTCCTGGGGTGAGATCGGAGGTGCTGCACATCACCTCCGGAGTTCCCACCAGAAGGCGTGCCACAACGTGCCAGTAAGGGCGGTAAACAGCGGTCAACAAGGGACCTGCCGAGGCGCCCACAACAAGGCCAAGCGGGGATGTTTCCGCAGTTCAGACGCTGTGCGCAAGCCCAAGTGCTGGGTGATTCCCAAGCTCAGAGCGCGAGTTCGATTCTCGTCACCCGCTCCACGAAAAAGCCCCAGGCCAGCGGTCGGGGGCTTCTTTGTTGTCCGGATGCCGGGCGGCACAGGGGAAGCCAGTCGAGGGCGGAGGCAGGAAGCATGCTCTCCTGCTCACCCGCACGAGCCTTGCGATCACCGATCACCCGATGAGCAGTGTTCAGTCCGAGGAGGCCAGGGTTGGCTCGATAGGCACAATGACTCCTGCGATTCCCGTCAGCAACTTCTCCAGAGGTTGCTCCATCACCGCCACGATGAACGTAGCGTGCATAGCCATGGGAAACCTCATACACCCCCGGGCATGGGCGGAACGATCACCAGGTATGCCAGTGTTGCCAGGCGCAAGGTCGACCTGGCTCATCACACTTCACGCGCTGATCAAGGAGCTGTCTGCCAACAAGAAGCCGGCCTCAAGCGATCATGTGCCACCACCTCGGACCGGTGGACTGGACCGGCACCAGCTTCAGCGGCTCGTCCGCGCCGGACTGCTCTCTCACGAGGGGGCGACCCTTATGCCCAGTGCCGCTGCCGTCTCTTGGCATCAAAGTGGCGACCCTGCCGTGCTCGTGGAAGCGCTCCACTGCAACGTCAGGTTCGTGGGCGAAGCCATGGACGCCTTGTCCTCCGGGTCTCGTACACATGATCAGCTGCTGGGGCTGGCCCGCGATGAGTTCGACCTGCAGTGGGACACCGCGGCTCCTGTGCGCGACCGCACGGGGTGGCTCGCTGTCACGGGAATGGTTGACCTCTTCGACCGTCAAGTCCACCTGACAGAAGCAGGCCGACGCGTCTTGGCGACCATCGAGCTGGGAAAGCCCGATCCCGACGAGACCGACACCGTCGTGCAGCTCGCCCCCACACCCGGAGCCATCGCCATGCTTGTCGAACAGCTCGACGAAACCGGCCTCAGAGGGAGGGCGGACGGCGCAAATCTCTATATTCCGGGAGTCGCTGCTAACGGCGGGGTGTTGGATGCACTGCAGGTACTCACCGAGGCGGCCATTCCGTCGGTCAGTGACGCGGACTTCGTGCGATTCGTACAGAGCACCTTCCCCAAGGCCCAAACTGTGGCCACGGCACGAACGGCCAAGGACACCCTGAAGGCGCTCGGGCTGATTCAGCGGACGTCATCCGAGAGCTGGACCGCCACGCCGGCTGCCCTTGCTTGGGTCGAGTCGGGCGAACCGCTGGACCTTGCACGCACTGTTCATTCCGCGATCGCATTCTTCGGTGAGGTACTGGGAGAACTTGGCCAGACGGTTCGACCCACGACCGGCACGCTTACGGAACGCAGTTCGCTTTACCTCCCCAACCGCGGGAAGCCTCTGTCTCGCAGCGCGGTCAATACCCGTCTGAACCTGCTGGATGCCTGTGGGCTCGTCACCCGGCTCTCGCAGACCACTTACCGTACGACGGCTCTTGGGCGAGCGTTCAAGGAGTCGCTGCCCTGCTTCCAGCCGAACGGCGCCGCGGGTCGCGCTCCGTCCGACGGAGCCACCGAAAACCACCACGGCGACAGCCCTTCCGGCACCACTCACCAATCCGTTTCCCTGGGTTCGCACATCGCGGCGGTGCTGGAGGATGCCGCACGGGACAGCGCGAACCCCAAGCGCTTGGAGAAGGCCGCCGTCGTCGCGCTGGGCTACCTGGGCATGCCGGGCCAGCACGTGGGCGGCCCCGGAGCGGTGGACGGCCATGTGCGCTTCGGTGTCGGTACGGACTCGCGGATCCTGGCCATCGAGGCAAAGACTTCAGCCACTGGTCCGGTCAGGGATCAGCCGTTGTTCGGGTTGTCGGAGCATCGAGTGGGGATCGGGGCACATATTCACCTCCTCATCGGGCCGGGCTTCGAACGTCGCATGCTCAAGGAAGCCGACGACGATCCCGCCATCGCCGTGATCGATACCGGGCTGCTGGCCGAAGTCGTCCGTCGCCAGGAACAGACACCGCTCACCCTGACCCAACTAGCACCCCTCGTTGACCCAGCCCTGAAGGCAGCTCAGCGCGGCGACGCTCTGCGCGCGTACTGGGAGGCCCAGGCCATGCGCAGCCGACTCGAGTACGCCCTGGTCGACATCTTGAATGCCGAAGCAGAGGACCCACTGGAGGAGGGTGGCTGGCTCGATCTCACGTCGATCCGACGCGAGCTTCGGACTCGTGGGTACCGCGTCGACGAGGGCACGGTCGTGGAAGCCCTCGAATTCCTGGCTTCCTCCCGGATCGGCGTAGTTCAACGCTCTGAGCAGCGCTACCGCTGCGCGGCCAGCGTCCACACAGCAGGGCAGCGCATCAGGGCACTCGGATACCAGTGGGCAGCAGCGACACAACCCCATCAGCAAACGCGCTCAAGAGACGAAGCTGCCCATGCATAGCTGACCTCTCGAGCAGATTGGGTCGCTGGGCACTGCCCCGAAAGCTGGGTCTCTCGAACAGACTTGAATACCGAATATCCGCGCCAGACGCCTGATTATCAGCGGCTTCACGCCGAGCCCTCACAAGCTAGTCCAGGCCGGCCGCCGCCTCACGCCGCCGCTCGAAAGTCCGAGTACTGGTAGATGAGCGCGGCCCGTCCGGTCGACCGCCCCGCTCGCACCATCGTGTCCTTCAGCGTGGCACTGGACCGGCTTACCAGGGTGCAACCGGTGCAACGAAGACCGTAGAGGACGAAGCCGCTGGAGAGACCCACCTTCGAGCGAGTAGCGCGCCACTTACGCCCGAACGTGGAGCGCGGAACGGCTTGCCGTTCTCCCCCACGAAAGACAGTCCGTCCGGGCGCTTCTCAGCGTCGGCCCGCCTGCCGGAGTGCCGCGGAAGAAGCCCGTCTACATGAGATTGGGCAGGGCAAGCACGAGGGCGGTCGAGAGGCAGATGCTGAGGATGAACTTCCGCCACCTGAAAGGACGTCGTCGACCCCTGGCATCCACGAGCTGCGCGATCCAGGCAGCCAGGAGCACGCAGAGTGACCCTAGTGAGGCATGCCCGAGATGGCCGCCCTGCAGCGCCGTGGAGAGGTAGAAGACGCCCGCCATCTGAACAGCGACCGTAAGCACTACGACAGCCAGGACGATGCCAGCCTTCCTCTCGGCTTCCTCCTCCTCCGGCGTAACGATCCTGACTCGCACGTATCGAGGCATCGCTCTCCAACCAAGTCGAGAACAGACCGTATTGGTGATCACGCACCCTATCGAGATCCACGCCGATGACCCCAACCATGCGCCATCACCCCTGGCACACGAAGGGCGCGCCTTGCCTGTCGACGGAGAGGCGGCGACGGTTCCTACAGGTCGCACCGCTCGTCGAGGCCGAAGAGGGGAGGCAACGTCGCGACGTGTGGCGCCCCATCCACATTGTGTGGCCAGTGTCACGGAGAGTGGCAATGGGCCAGCAATACACAAGCCCTTGCGCGCATACTCCAGTATGCTTGCTACATGTCCTCAACGACTCGCATCACCGTCACGCTCCCCAGCGATCAGGTGGCGGAGCTCCGCAAGCTCACGGACAACGTCTCCAGCTATGTAGCGGAAGCCGTGGCCCGCCAGATCCGGCACCAGCTTCTGGGCGACGACCTTCGTCGGCACGAGGAAGAGCATGGAGACTTCAGCGACGAGGAGCTCGCCGAGGCCCACGCGAAGATCTTTGGCGCCGTCGGTTCCTCCAAGGGCGCGGACGCCGCGTGAGCGAGCGCATCGAAACCGTTGTCCTGGACTCGGAAGGACTCTCCGCCTGGATCACGCAGGATCGCAAGTTCCTCGCGATGTTGCAGGTCTTCCACGACATGGGAGCTGACCTCGCGATCGGGGCGAACACCATCGTGGAAGTCAGCCATTCCCGTACCAATATCCCCCGCCTGAACTGGGCCCTGTCCCGTATCAAGGTAGAACCGGTCACCGAGCGAGCAGCCAAAGCGGCAGCGGAGCTCCTCAAAGGCGCCGGGCTGCACGGACACAAGTACGCCGTCGACGCAACGGTCGCCGAGGTAGCGCTCCGCCAGCCGAAACCCGTCGCCCTGCTGACGTCCGACAGCGACGACATGGCCAAGCTCTGCGGCAGCCAGGTCCGCATCATCCCTCTCTGACCCTCCAGCCCACCCGGAGCATGCACCTCGGCAGGTTCTGTTGCACTGCCGCCACCCGTGCCCCATCCGTGCCCAGCGGAGCGGACAACAGCGGTCATGTACGGCGCCCGGAGACCACTCCAACCTCGCACGTCTCGACCAAACATGCAGGTCAGAGCCAATACGGCCGTTCAAGAACCGTTGATTCCCAAGCTCAGAGCGCGAGTTCGATTCTCGTCACCCGCTCTTCCACGAGGCCCCAGGTCAGCGATCTGGGGCCTCGTCGTTGCCCAGACTTCTCTAGACGTCGCGGACCAGCGCACCACCTGGCCCCTTGTTCTCGTAGGCTCGGGCGAGTATCCCTACGGTGGCGGCCATGGCCTGGCGGAGTTCGGCCGGTGCAACGACCTCTACATCCCCACCGAGCCTCAGCAGCTCGCCGCAGGCGTGCTCGGTGCCCTCGACCGGGATGACCGCCTCGACCCATCCGTCGTCGCCGACAGCGGTCGCGGTGGATTCGACTGCCCGCACCACCTCCGGGGGGACGTTGTCGGGCAGGCGCCGGCGTCCCC
The DNA here is from genome assembly GCF_044741025.1 of Streptomyces sp. NPDC088246. Taxonomy (NCBI): domain Bacteria; kingdom Bacillati; phylum Actinomycetota; class Actinomycetes; order Kitasatosporales; family Streptomycetaceae; genus Streptomyces; species Streptomyces sp. NPDC088246. The sequence continues at coordinate 37,927 of NZ_JBIURV010000042.1, read as the reverse complement.
GGGGAGACAGGCGGACGGTGGCTGTGCCGGTGTAGCGGCGAGCCTGGAAGTCATCGAGGTAGGAGACCCAGTACGCGCCCAGGTCGAAGTCCTGCGGCCGGTCGAACCGCTCGCCGCCCAGCACCGCGTCGAGGACTTGGGCGACGCGGTAAGTCGCGGTCCCCTTGTCGGTGGCGGCCACGAGGTACCAGGTACCGGACTTGAGTACCAGGCCGTAGGGGTGGAGGTGGCGATCCACCTCCTGCGGGGCGCGCCAGCGGCGGTAGCGCACATCCACCGCACGCCGGGTGAGAACCGCGTCGACGAACAAGGGGAGATGCGGTATCTGTTCGGGTTCCCGGTACCAGCCGGGGGCGTCCAGGTGGAACACGGCCGCGGCCCGTGCCGCCTCCTCGCGCAGTCCTGCCGGCAGCGCAGCGAGAAGCTTCAGCCGGGCCGCCGACATCTCGGCCGTGAATCCCAAGTCGGCGGCGGGCCCGGGCAGTCCGGCAAAGAACAGTGTCCGCGCCTCGCCCTCGCTCATCCCGGTGAGACGGGTGCGGTAGCCGTCGAGCAGCTGGTAGCCGCCCCCGCGGCCCGGCTCCGCGTAGACCGGGACCCCTGCGGACTGCAGGCGCGCCACGTCACGGTAGGCGGTGCGCACGGACACGTTCAGCTCGTCGGCGATTCCCCGCGCGGACATACGGCCCCGCGATTGCAGCAACAGCAGCACCGAGAGCAGTCGACTGGCAGACATGCGCGCATTCTCCCCGGAAACCCTGACAGCACCTGTCACACAGCTCCCCTACCGTCGAACCACTTCCCGGCTACGACCGAACAGGCCGGGAGCCCTGCACGGAGAACACCGAACAGGAGTCTTGCTGTGCCACCCACCGAACTCGTCGGCCCACCGGCCGTGATCGAGCTTCGCCAGTACACGCTGCGTCCCCGCCGGCGCGACGAACTCATCGAGCTGTTCGACCGGGAGTTCGTCGAATCCCAGGAAGACGTGGGGATGAGTGTGCTCGGCCAGTTCCGGGACCTCGACGATCCGGACCGCTTCGTCTGGTTGCGCGGATTCCGGGACATGGAGGCGCGCCATCGCGCGCTCACGAACTTCTACGGCGGACCTGTCTGGGCCAAGCACGGTCCGCAGGCGAACGACACCATGATCGACTCCGACGACGTCCTCCTCCTGCGCCCGGTGTCGGCCGGGGGCGGCTTCACCGGCTCCCTGTCCGGGCGGCCCCCGGTCAGCGCTACGACGCCTGACCGGTTCGTGTCCGCCACCGTGTGGTCCTTCCCTCCCGGACGGCAGGACGGCATCGCGTTGATCCGGGACGGCCTCCTCCCCGCGCTCCAGAAGACGGGACCCGCACCGCTCGCCTTCCTGACCACCGAGCATGCGCACAACACATTCGCCGGGCTGCCGGTCCGCGCCGGCGAGAACGTCGCCGCGATCTTCACCTCGTACCCCGACGAGAGTGCGCACTGTCGACACCTCGCCGACATGCAAGCCCACCCCCTCACACGGGACGAGATCCTGCCGGGTGTCGAGCGGGAACAGACAGCAGCACCTCGGGTACTCCGGCTCGGGCCCACCGGTCGCTCGCTGATCTGACTCCGAAGCGACGCAGCGTCTGACCGGCGCGGGTGTGGAATCCACCGACATCCGTACCGGGCTTGACGTACAGCTCAGAAGCCAAACGCAACGGTGTTGATGTCATCGTCGAAGAATCGCCGCGCCTTCAGGGCTCCATTGGGATGCCATTCCCTGAACTCACCCGTCGCCACACCGTTTCGCACGGTCCCCAATGACTTCCGGGAACCGTCCGGATACCACCCCTGCGACAAGCCGTCTCGGATGCCTTCGGCATAGACGTCCAGGTAGACCATCTGCCCGCCCACGTACTCGGCGACCTCCCCGGTGAACGGCTCACCTCGGTACAGCACGCGATGACCCGGGTCCCCGTCGACATCCGGGGCATCCACGTGGACGCGACGCACCGGGCTCGTAACGCAGTCCGCCTTACGTGGGGAATTCGCCGCACCAGTTGCCGGCGAGGAGGGTGGCGGGCAGGTATTCGGACTCGGCCTCGATCGGAATGCCCTCGTTCTGGGCGAAGCAGGCCACGGCGAGCGGAGCGAGGGCGACGAGACCCGAGACCCGGGCCGCCCGGCCCCCGTCGGTCCAGTACTCCTTGTGCCACTCCAGGGCTGCGGCGAGGGCGCGGTTGAAGCCGGCGTGGTCCCCGCGAACGACGCGGTGGAACATCTCCATCGGCGGATACATCAGCTTGCCCGCGGCTTCCGGATGAGTGGCGGCTGCCGGGTCCGTGCCGTCGATCGCGGCCACCAGCTTCGCGCTGAGGCCGTCACCACCGAGCCAGTAGGTCTGCAGCGCGTCGATCCAGGCGTATTCGAACGCGTCGAATTGCGCGTTGTTGTCCCGGAGCAGCGACAGCGGCACCCGGCACAGGGCCGTGATCCTGTCCCGCTCCCGGCACACCACGGCCAGGTAGAAGGCGGTCAGCCAGGTACCCGGCGTCACGTACTGCTGTGGGCCGGTGGCCCGGAGCGTACGGTCCTCGTGCGCGATCCGGCACTGCACCTGGCCCTCGGCCGCGGTCGCGGCGGCGAACACGGCCGAACCGACCTGCATGGCGTTCACCCAGGCATCCCACGTGGGAAAGATCGACCCCCGCGGATCCGTCAGGCAGCGCACCTTGGCCACCATGAGCGTGGTGTCCAAGGCTTCGCCCAGACCAGTCGAGTCCGCCTCCAGACCACCGATCCACTCCTCCGCACTCTCCTTGAGCACGGTGAGCGCTGCTTCTGCGTTCTCTGTGGGGAAGGGATGGCGGGGGATGACCGAAACCAAGGCATTTCTCCTTAAAAGAGCTTGAAGTCTTTGAGTACGGCTCCAGCATACGTACCGGTGTTTTCGGAGGCCTGGACGAGAACGTAACGCAGTGTCTTGTCCTTGATGGCGTCCTCGATCTCCTTGATGTACTTGGCTTCGCCCGGTGATTCGATGACGCGATCCTTCATGTCGGCCACGATGGTGCGGACGTAATCGAGACTTCCCTGCTTCACCATGAACGTGCCGCCGCTGGGATGACCATTGCTTTGACGCCAATCCAAGGTCCCGTTGGGGCTCTTGGCCTCGACGATGATGAGGTTGCCGTCCTTGTCACGCCAGAGCTGGTCGAACCTCTTCGAACCGTTCGCCGTCTCCGGCAGGTCGGTCAGCTCGTGAGCTCCTTCGAACTCCACCTGCCGGAGCATGTGCCGGCGGGCGGCTTCCTCACCGAGGGCCTCACCGAGCTTGCTGTTGTTCGCGGCGCCCTCGCCGATCGCGTTGAAGTTCTCCTGCGCGTGGGCCAACTCGTAGGCGTTGTCGAAGCTCGGGTTCTGCTCGAAGGCCTTCTCCCACTTGGTCAGCTCCATGCCGGCCATGCGCTTGGCCGCGACCTTGTCCAGGTGCTTGAGGTCATCGGGCACGACTGTGGACCGGCCCCTTTCCAAGGTGTCGAGGTGGAACCCGCCCGGGTGCGCGTACGGAATCGAGGACGCGGCCATCCAGCCGCCGCCCGGCTTCTCGACCAGTTTCGGCAGGAGCTGGCCATCGACCAGTTCCTCCGCACTGTTCCGGTAGCCGGGCCCCCACTTGTCGTAGTGCTCGGCACGCCAGATGGGGTCCTCGTTGGCCAGCCGGACATGTTCGCGGGTGATCGCCGCGCTTTCGGCGGGCGTCCGATCCTTGGCCGGCACCTCACGGGCGGCCTCGTACTCCGCGTGGTGGGCCGCGCGGGTCGCCTCGTCAAGGGGTGCCGAGGGCGAAGGGCCGTGGGGGTCGGCGCCGCCCGTACCGCCGGGGCCGTCCGGGTGACCACCGCCCGTGCCGTCCGGGTGGGAGCCGCCCGAGCCGGGGCCGTCGGGGTGGCCGACCGGTGAGAGGTCGCCGGGGTGGGAGCCGCCCGTGGTCGGCCCGTCGGGGTGGGAACCGCCCGAGCCGGGGCCGTCCGGGTGGGAGCCGCCCGTGGACGAGCCGTCGGGTCGGCCGACCGGGGACAGATCGCCGGGGCGGGAGCCCCGGGGGGTGTTGTCGAGGTCGTTGCGCGGCGTGCCATCCGGGGCGTGGCCGCCCGGAGTGTGGTCGCCCGGGGTGTGGCCGCCCGGGGTGTGGTCGCCCGCGCGGCCCGTGGGGCTGTTGTCGAAGCCGTGGGCGCCACCGTGGGCGCCGTTGTCCACCGCGTGGACCGGGTCGGAGATGTCGCTGCCGACGCGGATGACGTCGTCGCCGCCTCGGCCGCCGACTCCCACCAGGACCGGGGCCTCCTGGAGGACCGGGACTTCCGTCTTGGGGGTGTTCGCGCCCGTGCCGAGCTTCGGGGACGGCTCCGGCCTGGCGTCGCCGGCCTTCTGGTAGAGGCTGCCGTCCTCCTTGTAGAGGTTGCCCGCCTCGTCGGCGTACTTCGCGGGGCCGTCGAATGGCCACTTGACCGTGCCCGGGGGCAGGGAGGTGGTGCCCTCGGGGAGCCTGATGGTGTCGTCGGAGACCTTGATGGCCCCCTCGGGTATCGGGGTGTCCTTGGGCAGCTGAATCGTTCCGTCAGGCAGTTCCATGGCGCCCTCGGGCAGGCTGAACGCACCCTCATCGATCTTGGGAACCTCGACCTTCCCCATGCCCTTCAGACCGGCCATCACATCACCGATCTTCGAGACACCGGCCCCGGCACCCTTGAACACATACGTCATCGGATCGATCGCACGACCCGCCTTGCCCGCCAACGAAATCGCCTTCGCCGCAAGCCCCGCCTTGCCCGCACCCGCCGCTGCACCACCGGCACCACCGGTGAACACCGTCGTCAACACGTTGAACGTGACCGCACCCGCCGCGCGGGAAGGGTTCGAACCCCACTGATCCCACGCAAGAAGCGCCTTGCCGGTCTCCTTCATCGCCGTCCGCGAATCACGAATCCACGGCGGCAAATCCTTGTCGTCCGCCATCCAGAACACCGCCGCCGCCGGCGTCGCGGTGATCACCAGACCCGTCGCGAGCTTCCCCAGCCCCGTCCACGCCTGCCCCGCCGCGTCCCAACCATCGACGCCGACCAGCGTCCCCAGACCCTTGATCGTGCCCCACACGCCATCAACGATCAGTCCCTTGCCGAAGTCATAGGCGTGCTCCCACACCTGCCACCACGGAACCGACTCCTCCACCGCGTCACCCCACGGCAAGGACTTCGCCTGCTTGAGAGCCTCGGCGTCATAGCCGTACATGCCCTCACCGTTGGAGCCGTCGTTCACCTTCAGCGGCGCACCACACACCAACGCCACGATCTTGTCGTGCGCGTGCCGCTCCGCCGCCTGGAACTGCGTCCACACCTCGGCGATCTTGTTCCGACGATCAAGGTTCTCATCAATGAGATCCCCGTCCTCGATCCAGTCCTCATCGTGCGAGACCTTCGACTGGAACGACGCCGCCTCCGCCTTCAGCTCCTCCAGCTTCTTCACCAGAGGCCGGATCTCCTGCGAGTACGTGCCCAAAGCCCCCGCGATGGTGCGCATGTCGCCACTGAACGACAACGTGATGTCCACGACAGGCTTCGTCACCGCGAACAACTGCTCCGCCTCGGGAGCCTGGTAATACGCCGACATCCCACCGAACGTCGTATGGACCGACGAGCCGGCATTCGCCAACGCGCCGCCATCCGCCGACAGCGCCTTCACCTTCTCGTCCAACACCGACAACTGACCCGTGAACACGGGCACATTGGCAGCATCAACCGGTGCGTTGCTCACTTGGCGCCTCCCGCGGCGTCCTTCAACTGGTCCAGGCGCACATTCTTCGCCGCGTCCTGGGCCTCCTTGGCCGCTTCCAGGTCACCTTGGACGTACTCGTTCGTCGCCTTGGCCGCGCCCAGGACGGCGGCCTGGATGCGGTCCACCACGGACTTGAGGTCCGTCTGCCGCTTCTCCAGGTACTGGCTGAGCGCGGCACCCACCGGTCCCGTGCTGCCCCGGTGCGACAAGGGCACCTGCCCCGTCGCCACCGGCCCCTGCATGGTGGGTGAGGGCACCTTGGCCGCCGACCCCGGAATCGCCGTACCGGCCGCGTAGGCGGCCTCCGACATGTCCGACATCAGCCTGTTCAGTGCCTTCTCCAGATCAGCCGCCCGCTCACCGGTGAGCTTGAGCTGGCTCTGCACACCCTGCGGCTTGATGTCCCACGACGTCATGGCTCCCCCGAAGCTCCGACAACCCACTCAGCCGATGTTGTCGACCGCGGCCTTGGCCCGCGCCAGCGTCTGCTGCGCCGTCGCGTCGTTCTTCTCCAGCGTCGTCTTGAGCAGCCGGATGATGTTCTTCACCTCTTGCGAGGCGCTCTTCCAACGCAGTTCCTTGGCGTGATAGTCGTCCGCCACACCGTCCGCCGCGAAGTCCGACATCGCCGCGTTCACCTGCGCCTCGCGCGCCGCGATCACCTGCTCCAACTGGCCGATGACCACTTGGATGTTGCCCTGCGCCTCGGTCGACGCACCCGTGTCGTAGGACCGACGGTCCGTGTCACCGGCCATCACACATCACACTCCCCGTGTGGTTGAAAGGATCTGAAGAGGATCAGCGGCCGGAGAACCGGGCCGCGTCGAAGTTGCCCGCGCCCATCTGCGTGCGCGCGTTGTCGCCGTGCTCCTGATCACCGGCCCCGAAGGCCTGCTCCATGCCGGACTGGCCGCCCAGGATGGCCGACAGCGAGGCGTTCAGTTCCTTCGTGATCCCGTCCGACCGCAGCTTGAACGAATCGAACGCGACCTTGCCCTGGCCGTTGAACTTGCCCTCCAGGGGCTGCGCCGCGTTGATCAACTGCTGGATCAGTGTTCCCAGGTCGGTACTCGAGTTACGCGACCCCGACATCAGGCTCGTCAGAACCTGCGCCCCCATGTCGAACTTCATTCCACTCCCCCACACACTCGAATGATCGTAAGTATGTTCATTTCTATGAACTCATATCGCTAGTGCAACCAGCAACCCAGCAGCTGTGACAAAGGCCTGACAAATCCGCAGTCCCGTCACTCGCCCTTCAGGTGACGCACCAACCGCTCGAAGTCGCTCCACCCCGAAAGGTCCGAAGGATCCCCCGGGAACGGGTAGTACAGCGCCGGGCGGGCCTTCGGTCCCAGTGTGACCGGCTGCACTGACAGCGGCGTGCGCCGTGCGCGGTCGCCCGGCATCGCCCGGACCTCCTCGGAGCCCAGGGCAAACGCCAACGGCACACCGGGGCCCTCGAAGCGGGCCGGTACCGCCAGGTCACGGCGTGCTTTGCGGAGCTGTACGAGCATGGAGCGCAGGGTGTGGCGGGTGGCGAGCGCCTCCGCGAGCCGCGGCAGCGCGTCCAACGGCGGTTCCTCGTGGGCCCCGTAGCCGAACGCGAGCGTGACGTCCTCCTCCACGCCCGCCTTCGTACGGGTCACCCGGACGCCGGCGACGCCCGGCCGCGCCGGGCTCCCGACGACCACGAACCAGCTCGGCTCGGGCGACCGCGCGTGGGCGACGTCGGTCAACCGCGCCGGGGACCAGGGCAGATTGGCGGGCTCGGCGGTCGCCCAGCCGGCCGGTGCCTCGCCGGTGAGCTCGCGCCAGACCGTCTCCAGGGCGCCGCCGAGCACCAGCCGGTCGTCGGCGGGGTGGACCGTCCGGAAGGAGACGGCCAGTTGGCGTTCGCCGGTGTCCGCGAACTCCCGGAACGAGGCCGCAACCGGGGTGCGCGGATCGTCCTCGGTCGCGTCCGGCTGCACGACCGTCGCGAACATGCCCTCCTGCCAGCGCAGCACGGCGCCCGAGCGGCCGTCGTAGTAGCCGTCCCGTTCGTCCTGCACGACCCAGCGCGAGGGCCAGCCGGGCAGGGCGTCGCGCACGGCCGGGGTGAGGGTGCTGACCGCCGGGCTGACGATCTGGAGTCCGCGCTCCGAGGCGGCGGCGGCCCGGAAGGCGTCCGAGAGCCAGGCCGTCATCGCGACCACGGGCCGGTCCATGATGACGACGGCGACCTTGTCGGTCAGGACGTCCACGGCGGGTTGCGCGGCGGCCGGCGCGGGGGCGACGCCCACGCCCTCGGACGGAACCACGGCCACGGAGAGCGCGGCCTCCGGCGGCCAGGCCGTGCCGCCGGTCAGCGCGGCGACCCGGGCCGCGAAGGTGCCCGCCAGCCGCTCGGCCTCCGCGACGCCGGTGGTGGCGCGGGCCTCGGTCCACCAGAACGGCACCGGTGGCTCCACGGCCCCGAACAGCCGCGCGGCCTCGCCAGGGACCTGTACGAGCATCGGCGCCTCGACGGCCACCAGCGGCCGGCCCTGCGCGTCGCAGAGCTGTACGACGGCGCCCTCGCCAGTGGTGTCCACCAGCTTGTCCGGGCCGCCGGAGAGCAGCCCTGCGAGCACGCTCCAGGCGTCGGGCATCCGCGGGGTGAGGGCTATGACGTCCTTGGTCATTGGGTCGTACGGTCCTTAGTGGTCTGGCGGTTTCGTCACTCGGGCGTGTACACGGTCTGGATCAGGCGATGGGTCTGCCCCCGTCGGACGAGCACACCGCGTCCGGCGGGCTGCTGCGAGGCGTACACGCCGGGGAAGAGCTGGCCCTCGCTGCGGTCGCCCGCCATCACCACGGCCGAGGCCCCCGATTCGCGCAGCCCCTGCACCAGCGGCTCGTACATGCCGCGCGAGGCGCCGGCGACGCGGCGGGTCAGCACGAAGTGCAGGCCGATGTCGACCGCCGACGGGATGTACGGCAGGAAGGGAGCGAGCGGCGGCTGCCCGGCGGTGGTGAGCACGTCGTAGTCGTCCACGAGTACCACGATCCGGGGACCGCCGCCCCAGCTGCCGGGTTCCAGGTCGTCCAGGGGGACACTGTCGTCGGGCATCCGCCGTTCCAGCTCGGTGGCGATGCCCGCAGCCAGTCCCGCGCACATCTTGGCGTTGTACGCGTAGCCCCCGTTGAACTCCTCGGGGATCGCTCCGCGCAGGGCGCGGCGCGGGTCCATGATGGCGAAGACCAGCTCCTCCTCGCCGTACCGCTCGATGAGTCCGGCCGCGATGGTCTTCAGCAGGTTCGTCTTGCCGCATTCGCTGTCGCCCATGACCAGCAGGTGCTGGTCGTGCGCGAAGAGGTCCAGCAGTACGGGCGCCAGTGCCGTCTGGTCGAGGCCGATCGGCACCCGGCGGGGTTCGGCGGCGGGTCCCGGCAGCAGGTGCGGCTCCAAGACGTGCGGCAGTACCCGTACCGGCTGGGCGGCCTCTCCGCTCCAGGTGGCGCGCACCTGGCGGGCCGTGCGTTCCAGTACGGCGCCCAGCTCCGCCTGGTCGGCCAGGCCGTCGGTACGGGGCAGCGCGACCTGTGCGAACAGCTTGCCGTCGGTGAGGACCCGGCCGGGCTCGTCGGACGAGAGGGTCTCGGCGAGCTTGCGCTCGATGCTGGACTCGCCGGGGTCGTTGAGGCGCAGCTCGACCCGGGTGCCGAAGTTCGACTGAGTGGCGATGCGGACGTCGTTCCAGCGGAGCATGCCCGCGACGACGTGGATGCCGTAGCCGCCGCCGCGCTTGAGGATGTCCACGACGGCGTCGTCGAGTTCCTCGAAGTCGTCGCGCAGTGCGCCGAAGCCGTCGATGACGAGGACGATCTCGGCGGAGGCCAGCTGCGGCAGCCGGCCCGCCGCGTGCAGGGTGCGCAACTGCTCGACGGAGTCGATGCCGTGGTCGCGGAAGAGGTCCTCGCGGGTGACGAGCATGTTCCGTACCTCTTCGACGGTACGGGCCGCGCGCTCGCGGTCGGCGCGACCGGCGATGCCGCCGACGTGCGGCAGACCGGACAGGGCCTGGAGGCCGCCTCCGACCAGGTCGATGCCGTAGACGCCGACCTCGCGCGGGGTGTGGGTCAGTGCGAGAGAGAGGACGAGGGTGCGCAGCAGGGTGGTCTTGCCGGACTGCGGTCCGCCGATGACGGCCGCGTGGCCGCCCGCGACGGTCAGGTCGAGGTACCACTCGCCCTGCCACTGCTTCGTCGGGTCGTCAAGCAGGCCGAGCGGCACGGTGAGCCGGCCGCGCCGCTTGGCGAGTTGCATCCCGCGCGGGCCGGCGTCCAGCGGGCCGGCGACCGTGTCCAGCGCGATCGCGGTGGGCAGCGGCGGCAGCCAGATCCGGCGCACGGGGGCGGCGGCGTGCTCCAGTTGTCCGACGATGACACCCATCTCGGTGGGGCCGGTCTCGCGGCGCCGGGCGGAGGCCTCCTGCGGCCCCTGGTTGTCCAGGTCGGCGAGGGTGTTGAACGCCTCATACTCCAGGGCGAGGGGACCGGTGTCCTCCTCCTCGGTCCGTCGGACGGGCCCGCGGTAGCCACCGGACACGTAGCTCGCCTTGAAGCGCTCGTAGTGGCTGGTGTCGACCTTGAGGTAGCCGAAGCCGGGCAGCGGGGGGAGGTGGAAGGCGTCGGTGGTGTCCAGGACCGTGCGGGACTCGTCGGCGGAGAAGGTGCGCAGGCCCAACCGATAGGAGAGGTAAGTGTCCAGGCCCCTGAGCTTGCCGCCCTCGATGCGCTGGCTGGACAGCAGCAGGTGCACGCCGATGGAGCGGCCGATCCGGCCGATGGACAGGAAGAGGTCGATGAAATCGGGCTTGGCCGTGAGCAGTTCGCCGAACTCGTCGATGACGACGAACAGGTGCGGCAGCGGTTCCAGGTCGGGCCGCCGGTCGGCGCGCAGCGCGGCGTAGTCGCCGATGTCGGCGACGTTACCCGCGTCCTTGAGGACCTGTTGGCGGCGCTTGACCTCGCCCGCGAGGGAGGCGTGGACGCGCTCGACAAGACCGGCCTGGTTCTCCAGGTTGGTGATGACACCGGCGACGTGCGGCAGGTCCGCGAACGGGGCGAAGGTCGCGCCGCCCTTGTAGTCGACGAGGACGAGCGCGAGGTCCTCCGGCGGGTGCGTGGCGACCAGGGCGAGCACGAGGGTGCGCAGCAGTTCGGACTTGCCGGAGCCGGTGGCGCCGACGCACAGCCCGTGCGGGCCCATGCCCAGCTCGGAGGACTCCTTCAGGTCGAGCAGGACCGGCTCGCGGGAGTCGCTGACGCCGATGGGCACGCGCAGAAAGGCGCGCTCGCCGCGCGGCGCCCACAGTCGGTCGAGGTCGAGGCGGGCCACGTCGTCGATGCCGAGCAGGTCGGCGAAGTCGACGGGTCCGGACAGCGGGGCATCGATCAGGGACTCGGCGGACAGCCGCAGCGGCGCGAGCATCCGGGCCAGGCCCTCGGCGAAGGAGATGCCGACCTCGTCCACGGTGCCCTGGGCGCTGATCGGCTCCTCCTGGCGCAGGTCCTCGATGAGGACCCGGTCTCCCTCGACGGTAATCCGTACGCCGACGTGGCCGGGCTCCTGGAACCGCTGGTCGAGCAGGTGCAGGACGGTGACGCCCATCTCGCGCAGGCCGACGGCCTCGTCCGGGCGCGGCAGCTCGACGGCGTTCTCGCCGTGTCCGTCGGCGACGACGAGCAGCCGGGAGGTCATCGACAGGGCGTCCTTGCCGGATAGGCCACGACGGACTTCGGCGGCGTAGGAAGCGCGGCGGCGCAGTTCGGGGCCGAGCCGGCGGGCGAGCTGCGCCGCCGAGGGGGCGATCCGGCGGGCGGCGACGGGGCCGTCGAGCTGCTCGGTGTCGAGCAGGTGCGGCATCCACTTGGCCCATTCCCAGTCGTCGAGCCGGTCGCCGGGCACGGCCAAGGCGATGGCGACGTCGTCGGGTGCGTGGGCGGCGGCGGTCTGCACCATCAGGGCGCGGGCGACGCGTAGGCAGTCCTCGCGGGGACCGACGACGGTGACGTTGCCGACGCGGTCGAGGGGGACGGTGAGCGGGAGTTCGGTGCCGTTGCGGAACCGGGTGGTCAGGGCCGAGGCCTCGTTGAGCATGAAGAGGTCGGGCGGGGTGAGGACGGAGGAGCCCTGGTCCGCGATCCGCAGGTCGCGTACGGGCATCTCGCCGGTCCCGACGCGCACGCGCAGGAAGTCGGCGTCGACGCGGCGGCGCTCCCACAGCCGGGCCGGGTCGCGCACGATGTCGTAGAGCGCGTGGGGCGGCGGGTTGAGCACGTCGGCGCGCTCGCCCCGTTCGCGTTCGTCGGTGGCGAGTTCCTCGCGGAGGTCCTCCAGGTAGGCGAGGTACGCCTCGCGCTGGGTCCGGCGGGTGCGTTGGGCCTTGCCGCGCTGGGAGAAGACGAGTCCGACGGAACCGATGACGGTGACGACGAGGATGAGTGCGCCGAGGGCGGCGAACTGGCTGTTGCGGACGACCGTCATCATCACGACGGACGACATGACACCGGCCACGGGCAGCAGCGACATCGCGATGTTGCCCGCCTTGCCCTCGGGCAGATTGGGCGGTGCCTCTATGACGCGCGCCTCGGAGGCGGTGGGCGGCCTGACCGTCCGGGCCGGGCGGTGGATCAGTCGGGTGCTCATCTTCGTCGTCCGTCGTCGTCCGTCAGTGGCGCTTCTGGGAAAGCTGGAACGCGTCCGCCGCGATGCGGGTGGCGGCCGTCCTGGTCGCCTGGGCGAGCAGGACGGTGCGGATCGCATCGCCGTCCGCGAGGTGGCGGTCGTACGGCAGGACGTGGACGCTCGTCCCGGTGGACCGGAGCGTGCGCACCGCCTCGTCGGTGTTGATGCCCGAGTGTGGGGCCTGCTCGGTGAGGACCACGACGGTGCCGCCGATCACGTGCGGGGGCAGGCCCTGCATCCACTGGAGCACCGCGTGCGTGCTGGCGACGCCGTCGAGGGTCGCGGGGGTGGTCAGGACGCAGGCCTGGGAGGCGGTCAGTGCGACGCGGGCCACTTCCGCGGGGAGCGTCTCGCAGTCGACGACCGTGACGCCGAAGTAGCGGCGCAGAGCGACCATGGCGCGTTCGTAGGAGCGGAAGTCCAGCATGGCGCCGATCTGGCCCTGGCTACCGGGCAGCAGCCAGGCGTTGTCGCGGAGCTGGACGAGGTAGCCGGTGATGTCGAGCAGCGACATCTGCGGTTGGACGATGTCAGCGACGTCCCCGGTGGTCCAGCGCAGTGACTCGGCACCGAGACGGATGGGCAGCGAGCCGAGGGCGGGGTCGGCCTCGACGAAGAGGACGGGGTCCTGGCGGTAGTGGGCGTACGTGGTGCCCAGCAGGGCCGCGACGGTGGACTTGCCCGCGCCGCCGCGGATGGAGGTGACGGCGATCTGGCGACCGGTGGTCACCGGCTGCTGGAGCGATTCGGCGATGCGGGAGACCTCGGCGACCTCGCGGGCCACGGATGAGGAAACGGTTCGCCAGATCGCGCGGGCGGCCCGGGCCGTGAAGGGTTCGCCGTTGCGGGGCTTGCGGCTCGCTCCGGCAAGACTCGGATCGACCGCGGGGCGGGAGTCGGGGGTACGGGTCGCGCGGGCGCCGGCGTGGGCAGGGCCGTGTGCTGGGGCGTGGTTCTGCGGCTGTCGGGCGGCAGGCGGGACCTGGGGGGCGGGGTGCGGGCCGGCGGCGTGCGGGACCTGGGGGGCGGGGTGCGGGGTCGCGTGCGGGGCCGGGGCCTGCGGGGCGACGGGCAGCGCGGGATCCTGACCCTGGCCGGGGGGCACGGGCGGGGTAGCGCTCTGCCCGGCGGGCCCGGGCCCGCCCTGCGGGGCGGGCTGCCGGCCGCCGCCCCTCAGGTCCCGCAGGACGTCACCCTGCCAGTTGTCTGCGTTTGACATGTGCCCCTGCCCTCTTCTTCCGACCTGCTGCCCCGCGCGGAGCGCCTGCGCGTGAACCTCAGAATTTGTCGAGCAACTGCCCGTAGATGCCGAACACCCCGACGGCCAGCGGGAACAACCCCACCACCCCGACGGACTCGACGAAGTCGGCCATGCGCCGCAGCCGTACCTGCACGTGGTCCGGAGGCTGCATCGCGAGCCCGAGCAGCGGCAGCAGCGCGGCCACGCACAGCACGGCGAGGGCTCCCGCGCCGCCGCCGTGTCCGATCCACAGCATCACGAGGCGTACGAGGAGCAACCCCGCCGCGGCGATCAGCGCCACGACCTCCGCGACCAGCGGGAAGGCCCGTGACCTCGACAGGAGCACCACGGCGACGAGCGTCGGCAGCACCACGGTCCACACGCTCGGTTCGCCGGCCAGCGTGAGCAACCAGCCGGCCGCCGCGGCGGAGACGGCCGTCGCGATCGTGGCGAGGGCGAGGCCCCGGTGCGTGGCGGCGAGGGCGTTGCCCACCTGGTGCCGGCTCACGGAGGTTCCGCCAGAGCGCCGGTCGTCGAGCGCTGTCAGCCCCGAGGCCATCAGCGCGAGGCGGGGCAGCAGGCCGAGTAGAACGACGGAGAACATGGCCATGACCGCGCCGAGTCGGGCCGGGTCGTCCTGAACGGAGGCGACCACCTCCCACACGGCGGTGATCGTGGCGATGGCGGCGGCGCCCGTGAATCCGCCGCGACCGAGCGGGGAAAACCAGCCGAGCATGACGAGGGGCAGGACGAGCGCGGCCGCGACGGCGGCCAGTCGTGCAATCCCCGCCCACTGGTAGGCGTCGGCGGCCGTCCACGCCGTGAGGATGCCGAGTCCTCCGGAGGCGAGCAGGAGAGTCGTGGCCAGGCCCCGGTTTCCGTTCCCGACGCGGGCGCCGAGGGCGCCGGCGGCGAGCAGGAGGACGGTGACGACGAGCAGGGCGCCGGCCAGGGCGTCGAGTGCGAACTCACGGCGGGCGAGCAGTGCGGCGGTCACCGCGAAGGCGACGGTCGCCACTCCCGCGCTGCCCCTGCGGGCGGCGGGGCGCCAGCGCCAGGCCTGGAGGTCGAGATCGTCGGCCACCAGGTCGACGACGTCGTGAACGACGGGGGCGGGCGGCGCGGAGTGGGTCCTGACCAGCCGCAGGACCGCGCCGTCGGCTATGCCGGCGCCGGCCAGCGTGCTGTCCTGCGGCAGCGCCGAACCGTCCGACGTCACCAACTGGCGTGTCATGGGCCGCGAGGCGGCACGGTCGTCGAGCAACTGCAGGATGTCCGGAAGCA
This sequence comes from Streptomyces sp. NPDC088246, assembly GCF_044741025.1. Taxonomy (NCBI): domain Bacteria; kingdom Bacillati; phylum Actinomycetota; class Actinomycetes; order Kitasatosporales; family Streptomycetaceae; genus Streptomyces; species Streptomyces sp. NPDC088246. Next base: position 22,880 of record NZ_JBIURV010000042.1, on the reverse strand, counting down.
GCTGCCCTATGGGGGTGTCCGAGGGGAGGACCATGTCGGCCCGGCGTCGCTCGCCGACCAGGGTCACCCGGGACAGTTGCGCTCGGGAAGTCGTTGCTGTGCTCACCACTTGCGGGAACCTATCATCGCGGCGTTGCGGCCCTTCAGCGTCAAGGTTTCTACGAATGGGTCGGCTTGGGCGTCTTCGTCGCCTACGGCGGCGGCAACGTGCGTACCTTGGACGGGCGGAGGGACTTCGTCGGGGTTGCCGACCTGGCCGGGGTCCCGGCCTTCGAGGACGTCGTGGACGGCGGCCCGGATGCGTGCCCGGACGCCGCCTTGAAGGCCGTCTTCGACGGGGCCGACGCCTGCGAGGGGGTCGGGGGCGCCGACGGCTGCGCGTACGGCTGCACGAGTCCCCGTTGTTGCTGCCTCTGTTGTTGCTGTTCGGCCTTCTGCTTCGCCAGCGTGGCCTGGATGAAGGACCATCCGACGCATCCCGCGCACAGGACGGCCGCGATGGCCATCCCCGCGAACACCTTCCCGAGCCGTTCGTCCGCAGTGCGTCGCGCCCGCCCCGCCCCGAAAAGCAGCGCGTCGCGCATCCTGCGACGGCGTACCGCCACCGACTCCAGCAGTTGACTGTCGTAGTCCCGTGCCATGTGTCGTCCGTCGCCTCCCCCGCTGTTTCGCCTGTGCAACATAGAACATCTGTCGGGTTCGGGTACACCCCGGAGGCTCCGCGCGTCGCGGTCCGGGTCACGGCGGGGAGAGGCGGGCGACCAGTTCGGCCAGCTCCACGCAGACTTACTCGATCTTCAGGCGGACGTTCTTCTGCTCGGTGACCAGGGCGGACAGGAGCAGGGCCGTCAGGGCGGCCGAGCCGTTGAGGGCCATCAGGTTGGCCATGATCTCGAAGAGGCTGTGGTTCTCGAAGGGGCCCGCCCGATCAATGGCCGCCGCGATGGCCAGTACGGAGATCAGCAGCGAGCAGGGCGCCGCTCCCAAAGGGGTCACCGACTTGAATGCGTCCACGCTCCAGAACGCCCGCCGCATGGTCGCCCTCTTGGCCTCAGAGGATCCCGAGATGCCCGCGTGCGAGCTGCTCGAGCGCATCGACGAGTTGGCCGCGAGCATCAGCTCGGCCACGGAACGGTCGGAGTGTCGCAACTGCCGGAAGCCCATCAAGCTGGGTCCCGGCGAAGACAACTGGGTGAATTGCAACGCTGCCCGCAACCGAGGCTGCAGGGCGGCGTCCTTCGACTACGACGCCGAGTCTGCATAGGACGAGTCCTTGGCCCGCTCCTGGAAGGCCCAGCCTTCGGCCTGATGAACAGCTGATGCACGCAAGCCTGCGCTATTGCCAGTCACACCCGCCGGCACGCAATGCCTGCCGCGGCGACACCTGCCCCGTCTTCCCGGGCAAGCGCTACCTCGACTGGAAGCCCGAAGACCCTGCGGGCCAGGACATCGAGGCCGTCCGCCCATCCGAGACGAGATCACTCGAGGGCCTGATCGCGGAGGTCACCCCCCGCCCCCTCCAGCTGACTGCTTGCGGGAGCAAGCCCGGGCATCAGCGGCCTACCAGCGAGAGGCGCTCGCGGGCGATCCAGGCGGCCCGCGCCCTCTACGAGGAAGTACCGCGAAGGACGTGCCCCAACCGTGCCCTTAAGGACGGTCAACAGCGGTCAGAGCCTGATCCCGGAGGGCCTTCGAGAGGGGTCCGACAGAGCCTGTTTACGCAGGTCAGTCATGATGTGAATGCCCTCCGCGCAGTAGATTCCCAAGCTCAGAGCGCGAGTTCGATTCTCGTCACCCGCTCCATACAAAAGCCCCAGGCCAGCGGCCCGGGGCTTTTCTGTTGGCAGCTTCGCCCCGGGCGGGGTGGCGCCGGTTGGGCCCGTCTCCTGCTCGCAGGAGTGTTGTATGCGGATCAAGCAGCTCGCTGTCGGCTCTTCCTGGATAATCGACGTATGGCATCACAGCCCGGTCTTTCCGATCTCCGTCGTGCGAAGTTCGCCCGGCGCCTACCCGCAGCGCTCTCCGAGCTTGCCGGCCCCGAACACGGCGCAGTGAGTCTGCCGCTCCACCTTGCATGGTCGGGGCTGACCACGTTCGACCTCGACCGTCCGCGGCTGCGGATGAGTTACTACCGCATCGTCCTGGCCGAGGGCCAGCACGACGACCTGATCCAATACCTCAACCGGGACCTTCTCGTCGGCCTGTGGCCCACACTGCGCACACTGGTCAGCCGTGATGTCCGTGAGGTCTGGGAGAGCGCCTTCGGCGAGCTGGCTCACAGCACCCAGGCCGCTGCGTGAATCTCACGGACCTGCACCGCCGCTTGCTGGCAGACGTGCTCGCTGTGGGCGGCACCTACCCCCTCGCGCTCACCGGCGGCTATGCGGTCCAGGCACACGGCTTGGTCGACCGGCTCAGCCAGGACCTCGATGTCGCAACCGAGAACCCAGATCGTATGGAGGACATCGCTACCGTCGTACGTACCGGACTGGTGCAGCGCGGATGGCGCGTAAGAGCCCTGGAAACAGACCCGCTGTCCGCACGTCTGATCGTCACCGATCCTGCCAGCCGTGAAGAGTGCGAGGTCGACATCCTCAAGGAGGCACTCTGGAGGCCGCCCGTACACACCGATCACGGCTTGGTGCTGTCCCTCGAAGATGTCGTCGGCACCAAGGTCCGCGCCTTGGCCGACCGTGGACTCGCCAGGGATCTGATCGATGTACAGGCCGCCACGGACCGCTGGAACCCCGTCGAACTCGAAGAACTCGGCCGGCGCCATGCCCGCGACTCCTTCGACCTCAGCGAGCTTCAAGCTCGGCTGGGCGGAGCCGACTGGATCGACGACACGGAATTCGCCGCCTACGGACTCGACGAGCAAGCGATCACCGGGCTGCGGCAGTGGGCACAGGCTTGGGCCGACGACATCGGGGAACGGCTCCAGGAGCTTGAGGCTCCGCACGAGGACTGATGGCCTCACGGATGCCGACCACTCGACAGGAATACTTCGCGGCAGTTGCCCGCCCCTCGGCCGCCGTGCCCCATCCGTGCCCTTCGGAGCGGTCAACAGCGGTCACGTACGGGTCCCAGGGACCACAGCCAACCACCCCACTCCAGGAAAACACGCAGGCCAAAGCAACTTCGGCCTGCCAAGAACCGCTGATTCCCAAGCCCAGAGCGCGAGTTCGACTCTCGTCACCCGCTCCATGAAAAAGCCCCAGGCCAGCGGCCGGGGGCTTCTTTGCTGCCTGGACCTGTCCGACCTCGCCGTGCCCTCCGCGTGCCCCAACTCCGGGAGAGAGGCGTAGCTCGTCTCGGGCACGAGGGCGGTGTGCCGCAGGCGGCCGGCGCCTCGGTGCGGAGCAGGCGCCAGGCGGGCTGCCGAGAAGGTCTGGACTGCCTGCTACGGGCCCTGCCGCCGCGCTCCGGACTCCGGGCCCGTAGGCGTTGGTCCGCCAGGTGACTACGCGCCGGGGCGGCCGTGTCACCACAGCGGGCTCGGCACCGCTCGGTGTCGGGCCCGCTGGGCGGTCAGCGCGTGGGCCGGGGTGCCTGGCCGGCACCCCGCCTCATGCGTCAGGCGTGGGAGCCGGCCTTGCGACGGCGTGCGACGAACACCGCGCCCGCGCCGATCGCCAGGGCCGCGCCGCTCGCGAGGGCGAGCTGCGACGTCGCGGAGGACGAGCCCGTGGCGGCGAGGCTGCCGTTCACGGGACCGGCCGACGCGCCGCTCTGCGGCTTGAGGTCCGAGGTGTTCGGCTTGGTCGTGCTGGGCTTGGCGTCGTCGACCTTGCCGGGCTTGCTTCCCGCGGCGGCGATCAGGAACTCGTAGCCCTCGAGGTCCGGGTTCCCGCCGCAGGTGCCGTTGTCGTTGAAGTAGTCACCGGCGACGAAGGTGACGCCGTTGCCCGCGGGGGCCGAGGCGTCGACCGTGAGGCGCATCTTGACGTCGGCGTGGGCACCCGCCTTCAGCGGGCTGATGGCGTCCATGTAGTGCTCGTTGTCGACGGTCTTCCACGTCGAGGACGAGGCGGACGACCACTGCAGGTGCACCAGGTCGTCGATGTCCTTGAGCCCGCTCTTGTCGGTCGCGTGGACGTAGGCGAACGGAAGTACCTCGTCCATCGTCTTGTCGGTGCCGTTGGTCACCCGGAGATTGAAGTTGACCTTCGTGCCGGCGACGACTGTGGACGGCAGACCCGTGACAACCGTGGTGAGCTTGGCCTCGGGGACGCAGTCCTCGCCGTCCTCACCCTCCTCCTTCGCCTTGGCCAGCGCCTTGTCGGCGGCAATCTTGTCAGCGAGCGCCGCCTTGGTGGCCTTCTGCGCCTGGTCCAGCTTCTGGGCTGCGGCGACCCGTTCGTCGTCACGCGCGTCCAGGGCTTCCACGACCTTGGCATCGGCGGCGGCCTTGGCATCGGCGGCGGCTGTGGCGGCGGCTTCTGCCTTGGTGAGAGTCGTCGCCGCGGCGGCCTTCTCCTCCTCGGTGGCCGTCTCCGGGAGGGCGTCGACCGCCGCCTTGGCGTCGACGACCGCCTGGTCGGCGTCGGTCTTCGCGGTGGCGGCGTCGGCCGCCGCGGCCTCGGCGGCCTTGGCCGCCACGGCCAGCGGAGAGGTGTCGGACAGGAGCGCTTCCAGAGCCGCGCGGGCGGCACTCTCGGCTGCTACTGCGTCGTCGTACGCCGCCTTCGCTGCGGCGGCGGCCTTTTCCAGCTCCGTGATGGTCGGCTTCTCCTGCGTCTGCGCTGCCGGCTTGTCGGCGGCGAACGCGGGGGTGACTGACAGCAGGAGGGCAGGCGTGGTCACCGCGGCGGCAACAGCTGTGGCAAGAATCCGGCGAATCTTCACAAGAGCCCTTCGGGGTCCGAAAAGAGAAGAAGGGGTCGCAGCGGAATGGGACACGCAGATGCGACTCGAGGTGATCGTATGGCCGGGGCAACGGTCCACCGTCACAAGTTTTTCACCTGTTCCGGCCAACACCACAACACCGGGACAGACAGAAAAGACGAAAGGGTGCAGTTGCTTTCAATGCCTGTACTTTCGCTGTGAGGAATGCCACACGGCCCTGGACGCGTCGTTCTAAGCCTCTCCGGCACCGCCCCACCCGGCGAGCGCCTGCACCTGCGCGTACGCGGCCCTGTCGCCGGCAGCGCATCCCATCTGGGCAGACATCGCCTATGACCTCGACTGTCCTGAAGACCTGGAGGCACTGGTCCACTGCGCTCACAACCTGGACGGACGGGAGGAGAGCCGGGGCATTTCCGTCGAGGAACTCAACAGGGAAGCAATCGAGGCCGCGAAGCAACTCCTGAGCAAGAGAACAATGAAGGTGCCCCAGGACTGACCATCGACTTGCGGGAAGCTTCGCTGATCGAGACGCTGACGGACGTCCGTTGGAAGGACAACTCATCCATTCACGTCCGAAGGTCGAGCGTCGGAAAGGCTCCCCCTCCCCCCTCCCCCCACGAACAGCAGCCCGGCCGGCGACACCGCGCCGCCGCGATTTCTCAGGTGATGGTGACGACACGCGCCCAGGGCGGCGGGGTGTCCGGGACATAGTCGGGGTTCTCTTCATCCGCAACGCGGACGGGACGGGGGAAGAGACCGACAACGGTGCGGCAGGGCGGCTTCGCGGCGGGCCACGGTGTCTGGTTGTCCGTCAGGGCAACGATCACGTCAGGGCGGGGCCGGGAGCGGAGAGCCCGGGCGAAGCCGGAGCGCAGATCCGTTCCCCCGCCGCCGACCAGTTCGATGTTCTCGGCGCGGCAGAGCGGGACGGCGACCCCGGCCGCCGCGTCGCAGGAGATCACCGAAACCAGGTCACGCCGCCCGCCCACCGCCCGCGAGATCGCCGCCACCTCCAGCAGCGCGCTGCCCAGCTCGGCGTCGCTCACCGACCCGGAGGTGTCGATCACGACGCAGACCCGGGGCGGCGTATGGCACAGGCTCGGCAGCAGCACTCCGGGGACACTGGCCGAGCGCCGGGACGGACGCCGGTAGCTATGGTCCTCGCCCACCCCCGGCGCACTTGCCGCGGAGCGGATCGCCGCCCCCAGCAACCGCCGCCACGGCTGCGGTGGATGGAACGCCTCGTCGGCCCACCGGCGCCATCCCTCCGGAGCGTCGCCCGGCCGGCCCCTGATCCCCTCGGCGACCCGGAAGCGGACCGCGTCCCGCTGCTGCTTGCTCAGCCCGTGTGCCCCGTCGGGCCCCAGCTCCCACGGCCGGCCCTGCCCGTCGGCACCACTGCCGCAGTCCAGCCAGGCCAGGTCCCCGGTGAGCCCTGACATCGACGCCGTCCGCAGGTACTCCTCCATCAACAGCCCGTCGGGCAGCCGCAGCAGAGACGGCAGCACCGCCCCGGCAGGCAGGGGCAGACCGTCACCGTAGATGTCGTCGTTGATCTCGAAGTCGGCGGCGATGTTCCGCCGCAGCCGCGCACCCGGCCCGTACTCCTCGTGCTCCCGCGCATACCGCTCGCCCCGCCCGTGATGGTCCCGGAGCAGATGGGAGACCTCGTGCACCCAGACGCCCGCCAGTTCCTCCACCGGGGTGCGCGCCACGAAGCCGGGGGAGACGTAGCAGCGCCAGTGTGCGTCCACCGCCATCGTCGGCACCGACCGGTCCTCCACCACGTGCAGCGCGAAGAGTGCGCTTGCCAGGTAGGGACGGACCTTCACCGCGTGCAGCCGGGCGGCCAGCAGTTTCTCCATGTCCAGCGGTAGTCCGGGCGGGCCGTACGGCGTGCCGGAGCCGGCCGGTGGCGTCGGCACGGTGGCCCGCACCGGGCGCGGCGGCGCGGGCCGGGCCATCGGGCGCGGCAGAGGGTGCTTCGCGCCCCCCGTCATCGGCCTACCGTCGTCGCACGCCGGGCATCGGCCGCCGCCGCGACCCGCCCCACCGACCGGTCCGCCCGTCGGGCGAGACCGATCACCCCGACCAGCCGCTCCACCGCCGCCGGCACCTCCCAGTCGTCGCGCCGCAGCGCGGCCAGCGCCGTCGCGGGGGCGACCAGCAGGTCCGGGGCGCCGGTCTCCAGTGCCCGGACCAGCACCGCCCAGCCCGCCTCCCACCGCGCCCGCTCGGGCCGCGCCCCGACGGCGGCCACCACCGCCTCCAGCGCAGCCTGACGCAGATCGCCCCGCACCGGCAGCTCGGCGGATGCCGGGTCGGCGAGCAGCGACTCCGGGTCCGGCAGGTCCATCCGGTCCAGATGGGCGAGGAGTTCGAGCCCCGGCCCGTCCCCCACCGTGCCCCGCACCAGCAGCGCCAGTACCTCCCGGGAGACGGAGGCCGCCGTGCCGAAGGCGAGCAGGGCCAACGCGGCCTCCCAGCTCCGGGGCGAGGGCCAGGCACCGCCGCGCCGTGCCTCCGTGCTCGGCAGCCGGTGGATCAGTGTCGGCCGGGCTTCCAGGAATCCGCAGACTGCGCGCCGGGCGAAAGCCACCGCCTCCGGCAACCGCTCCGGCACCAGCCGGGGCAGCTCCGCCCGGGGCCAGACCCCGCCCAGCCCGCGCACCACCACCTCCCGGTCGTGCACCCAGTACAGATGCACGAACCGGTTGGCCAGCGGCGGGCTCAGCTCCCACCCGTCCGCCGCCGACGCGCTCGGATTGGCCGCGGCCACGATCCGTACCTCCGGCGGCAGTTGCAGCGCACCGACCCTCCGCTCCAGGACGACCCGGAGCAGCGCGGCCTGGACGGCCGGTGTGGCAGTCGAGAGTTCGTCCAGGAAGAGCAGCCCCCGCCCGGCCCGCACCAGCTCCACGGCCCACTGCGGCGGCGCCATCGGCACCCCCTGCACCGCCGGGTCGTCGCCGACGATGGGCAGCCCTGAGAAGTCGGTCGGCTCGTGGACGCTGGCGATCACGGTCGTCAGTGGCACGTTGAGGGAAGTGGCGAGCTGCGTCAGGGCCGCGGTCTTGCCGATGCCCGGCTCACCCCAGAGCAGCACGGGCAGGTCGGCCGCGACGGCCAGGGTGAGGGCTTCGAGCTGCTCGTCGGGGCGCGGCTCGGTGGTGGTCGTGCGCAGGAGGGCCAGGAGGTCGTCGGCGACGGCGAGTTGGGTGCCGGTTCCGGATGCGCCGACGGGGGTGGGCGCGGGCACACCGACAGGGGCGGGGGCGGGCGCACCGACGGCCTGGACCGAGGCGGGCAGGAGGGTACTGGAGGTCATGGGCATCACCTTGGGTGGGATGAGGGAACGGGACGGGACGGCCCGTCCCGGATGTCGTGGGCGTGCCGCGCGCAATGCGCAGTGCGAGCACGGGACTCAGGTAAAGCGGCCGGTCAGCCGGTACTCAGGTTCAGGCCGGTACGGGGCCGGGCCCGGCTGCTCTGCTTGAGGCGCATTACGGGAGGCGTACGGCGGTCGAGTCGGGGGCGGTGGCCCGCCTCCGCGTGCCTCGGGTCCGAGGCTTTTCCGCCCGCTACCGAACCGGCACCGGGGTGCACGGCGACCAACCCCGAGCGGAAGAGCCCGTGGTCGATGCGGCGGGCCGCAGCCGACTCCAGCTCCTTCCGCAGCGGCCCGTCGCGCAGGACCGCACCGGGACCGAGCAGCCCCTCGACCACGGCCAGGGCCCCAGTGACGTCGCCATGGCCCAGCCGCTCCCGGACCGCAGGCAGTGCCTCCGGGTCACGGTGCACCTCGTCGATGGCGCGCAGGCAGGGCAGCGGGGGCCCGCCGAGCGCCACCAGCAGCTCCTCCCGGCGCAGTTGTGCCGGGTCGTGATCGATCGCCGTAAGTGTCCCGTCCCGCAGCGCTATCCGGTGGACCTCACCCCGGCACTCCACCCGGTGCGGATCACCGGGCTGGGGGGCGGGGCCGGTCGCCGGTCCCGAGCTGGACGACGCCGCTGAGCCGAACGCCGCCAGTGCTGTGGCGACGAGCGGATGCAGCCGATCGGTCGCGACCAGCCCGGCCCGCAGCAGCTCCAGATCCGGAAGGACCCGGGCCGCCACCTCCGGCAGCACCGGAAGCGCCGCGACCTCCTGCGGCGGCAGCGTCTCCCGCAGCGGCCGGAACGTCGGGGCATGGCTGTCGTCGGGGGCGACGAGTTCGAGCACGGCGCGGCTCCGCGTACCGAGCCGTACGGTGAAGGCTCCGCGAGGGCAGCCCTCGGCCTGCAACAGCAACTCCGCCTCGGCAGCCCAACTTGCCGACTCCCACGAGACATCACGGACGGCGGGCCGACCCGGCAAGTCCGGCAAGTCCGGCACGTCTGGCCCAGCGGGTGCGTGGGGCAGGTCGGGCGGCACCAGGGATGGCGCCCCGCCCGCACCGCACCGCACCGCCAGTTCGCCGCTCCGCTCGGAGTCCCAGAGATGCCGGTGCAGGTCGAGCCGGAAACGCCGGTTGGGATGCGGATGCGGATGCGGATGCGGAAGGCACCCTGGGCCGTTCCCGGACTCCTCCCACAGGGCCAGGGACATCCGCTGTCCGGCGTCCGCCCAGGCCGGCGGTGTCCGCACCACCAGCTGCAGCGGCGTGGCGCCGGACCTCCGGTAACGGGCCAGGGAGATGGTGAGGCCGGCGCGGAGCCGCCCGTCGGGGGCGATCCGGGGCATGTGCCAGCGGAGCAGATCCGGGGCCAGGCGGCGCAAATCTGCACGAAGGTGGGTGACAAGATCAGTGCCGTGGCGGTCACGCACGGCGCGCAGATCGAGATCGATGTCGACCCGGGCGGCGGCGCATGCCCCGGCCCAGTCGCCAACCGCACGCCGTGCGGTCGCGGTCTCGATCATGGACGGTGGCACGGCGTACTCGCGCACGTGATGCCACATCAACAGGTGGGCCGGAATCGCATTCGCGAAGTGATGTGCCATCAGCACTCACCTTGCGCGAACGATTCCCCCGATCCGTACGAGGAGTAGTTCTTCATCCCCGGCATCATAAGCACCACGATGATGCTCTGTCAGTCCCGTTCGACCGCCCGTCGGCCTTCCTCGACGCACGCCGCAACACCCGCAGTCGCGCGGCGGGGTCCGGGTCCGATGTCAGTGCGGGCGAGCCTCACTCACCGCACGGGGAAGCCGAAGGAGTACCCCTGCTGCTTCAGCCAGGGCAGCACCTCGCGCAGAGCGGCCAAGGTCTGGGAGCGATCCCCTCCCGCGTCGTGGAAGAGGACGGTCGGCCCGTTGGAGATTTCGCTCTTGACGGTGGCGACCATGGTGTCCACACCGGGACGCTCGAAGTCTTTGGAGTCGACGTTCCAGCCCAGCGGCCGCATCCCCCGGGACGCGGCGAGCTGCCGGCTGTACGGGGTGAAAGCACCGCCCGGGGCCCGGTAATACTGCGGCCGGACGCCTCCGGACGCCTTGGTGATCATTCGTTCGGCATCCAGGATCTGCTGGGACTGGTATGCCTCGGACTTGGTGTCCATGGTGGTGTCGTGCGAGATCGTGTGGTCGCACAGCCGGTGCCCGGCCGCCACGACCTCCTTGACCAGGTCCGGGTACGCCTGGGCCTGCGTGCCCACCATGCAGAACGTAGCCTTCACACCGCTGTCCTTCAGCAGTTGCAGTATCTGCGGTGTCCAGACCGGGTCCGGTCCGTCGTCGATGGTGATGTTGACGCCCCGGGCGCCGCGGTCCGAGGCATGCGCGATGTCCGCCGACACCTTGGCCACCTGGTCCTGGCGCTGGGCGTCCGGCGCAGAGACACGCGCTTGAGGACCCCCTCCGACGGGGCCGGCCTGTGCGGTCCACACCGAGGTGGCAGCGGCCACCACTGTCACGCCGAGCGCCGCCGCGAGAAGCCGACCGTGCCATGCCCTTCCCTTGTGCCTCGCCATGTCCGCCCGCCCCTTTGCTGTCTCCGCCGATGCCGTGCTCCCATGAAGACATACGAACGCCCGTACACGATCCCTCTGTTACCGATCGCTGACGAATTCGCAGGGGGCCGGCGACAAACACAGGAGCTCCGCGTCGGATGAAGGGGCGCAACGGCCTCGAAAAGGTGCCGCCGAGGGCGGCAGACACCGATCCGCACGGATTGCGGCGGAGGCACCCACGCATTCGTCGAATGGTTCGCGAAGCAGGGCCGATGGCTGCCCCACTCGGTCGGCATGACCATCACCGGGCAGACTCACCAGTCCGTGCTGACAGTCCTGCCCTCCGCCTGGATGCCCGCTATCGAACCCGGCGGCGAGATCCGCGACGGCTGCTGGGTCGCCAAGCTCGACGGAGACCGCCTGACCGGCCTGGCCGAAGGGCATGCGGCTGTTCGTCCGCGAGGAGCGGCCGCACCTCGGCACCCAGTTGCGCTTCACCGACGCCGACGCCCTGCGGGCTCACCCACCGCTGGGACTGGACCGACGTCATCACCAGCGCGATCGGGCGACTCGACGCCCTCCCGAACCCCGGTTGATCAGCAGATCCACCTGTCCCGAGGAGCCTGAACCATCCCACCGGAAACATGGACCCCGGCGCCCACCCAACGCGACAATCGGGCCAGCGGCCTGCCCACACGCCCCAACAAACGAAGGAGAGCCCGTCAGCAAGCTGACGGGCTCACGCGAAAGACCGAGGCTAACCTGCCATCAGGTCAGATCGTCGGTGTTTCATCGACGATCTCCTTGTGCGGTTCGACAATGAACCTCCAGCCATCGCTGGGCTCCAGGAACCGCACTCGGGTCGGGTAGATGTCCAGGGCACGGCGGTCGCGGTTCTGGCTGTTCGTGTTCTTCCGCGCCCGGGCCGGCTCCTCGTACAGGTCGACCTTGACGTCCGGCACCGCGACGGTTTCCTCGCTCCAGCGCTGAACGATCCCCGCGCCGAACGCGTCCCGTGCGGCGGAGTAGAGCGACTCCAGGGATTCCTTGCTCCCGTCAGGCACGAAGAGGGCGAGGTTCAGAAGGACGCCGGCACTCTGGAGAACCTCGATTTCTTCCCCTGCCTTGTCGGCAATCCAGATCCCGCGCTCTTCGACATTGTCCGGGAGGACATGAATTTCCTCACCGAAGATCGTCCTCGCAGTGAAGGACCCTCCCTCGAAATTCTTACCCGGCCCCGTAAGGAAAGCCGGGGCGTAGCAGTCGAGAGGAAGGCCATCCATCTCCGCCGAGACGAAGATGTCGTCCTGGAGGCCCAATTCCGCAACCTCTGCGGCCGTAAGACGTCGAGCCGTAACCTTCTCGGTATTCACGCCATTCCCCTTTTTTCGTGGCGTCCTATAAATTCATTAGGACTATATCATGAAAACGAACAGCCAGTCCCTTTGCGCATATCTTTGCGCTCACGACAGTACAGTCAACCCTCCGAGTAATTTCTTCCGACAGAACAGTAGACAAATCCTCTCGAATCGCCGACGAAACGCAGCCTCGTAGAGAAATATGATGAGGCCCAAGAGGTGACTCACCGCTTCGGCGGGCTCAGAGCGCGCGTTCGATTCTCGTCACCCGCTCCACGACGAAGGCCCAGGTCACAGAGCCGGGCCTTTCTTGTTGCCTGGACTTCTTGCAGGCCTCCGGGCGGGCGAGGTCAGCCCATTACCATCCGAAGCCCTTGGTAAAGGCCATTTGCATCCTGCGGATGTCGGGGTCGTCAGGCCGGCGCTGGGCAAGGACGTACATCGCCGCTGTTCCTACGGCGGAGGTGCGCCCCCGGTCTGCGAACGTCATGAGGGTGCTGCGAACCTCGGGCAAGTCGGGCCACCCTGTTTCGAGGGCGTCAACGATCGCCATCTCTACACTGCTGTCCATCTCCATACCGCTGCCGGAGATGCGGGCGAGACAGCACAATGCACTGCCAGCGACGATGTCCTGCGGCCATTGCTCTCCGAGGGCCTTGATGGCCGTAATATATACGTAGCTTATGCCACCAGTGTGGAGTAGACGGATAATCGCGTCGCGGCAGACGGGGTCGCCCGGCCACCCAGAGGCGAATGCCTTGATCGCCGCGACCTGGACCGCGAGGTGTTCGCTGTCGGCCAGGGCTGTGATGGCCTCCATCACCCCAGGGTCGCCCGCCCAGTGCGCAGCTGAAGCACCAGCGACAGCCTCATTGATCCACTTGTGCCTGTGCGGCAGCATGCCGAGCCGCACCACCGTGCCGGACAACGCGATCCCCCTCCCGACCGACGTCTCCCCTGACGCCGCACCGTCGACCTGCCGCTGCACCTCGCGTGGTCCAGCCTGTCCCGGTTGGATCTCGACCGACGCCGGTTGCGGATGAGCCGTTACCGGTACCGGATCGTCCTGGCCGAGGGCATGCACGACGCCTTGGTGCAGTACCGCAACCAGGATTTGCTGATCAACATGTGGCCCGCTCTCCGCACCTTGATCAGCTGCGACATCCGCGACGCCTGGGAGAGCATCGTCCCAGAGCTGACTCACAGCACGGCAACCGCTACGTGAACCTCACAGACCTGCACCGGCGGCTCCTCGCGGACCGTGCGCACCGGGCTGGAAGAACGTGTTGGCGCGTAAGAGCCTGTCGGGTGACCTTCGATCGGATAGCGGACGCGGTCTGGTGCGTGCGATTCCAAGGCGCCGGGATGTCCTCGTAGCGGAGCTACTAGGGCATTTCGGCAACGCGGGAAGCGTGCGTGCCAGGGCGTGGCTGCCCGGTCAGAGGTCATCCGACAGGCTCTAAGGCCGTTGGAGACCGTTCCACTGCCCCGGGCAGTTGCGGATGCCACGCGTGCTCCGGGCCGTCAGGCATGTTCCTTCTTCATCCCGAGCCGGCAAGCCGGTCCTGAGGCCCGCCGCCCCGACCCTCCAGTCGGCCCGCGCCGTCACGCGGGTAATCTCATCTGGCCGTTGTCGTGGCTGGGGGGATTCGCAGATGGAACGAGCACGCACGGAACGCTCACGCCCGGACGGGTCGCGACGGATCGGCCCGTACCACCTCATCACCCGCCTCGATCCGAGCGGCCCCGGCCAACCACCGGTTCCTGTACGCCGGTTCATCGGGCGCAGCGCGGACGGTGACCGTACGGTACTCATCAGCGCGCCGCTCGACGGCGCCGATCCGGGGCGCTTCCTCGCCGAGGCCGACGCGGGCTGCCGGCTCCTCGGCCCGTGGGTACTGCCCGTCGCCGAGCTTGCCGCCCCGTCCGAGACCCCCTGGTACGCCTCTCCGTACCTTCCCGTACTCCCGCTCCCGGTGGCGCTCGCCGTACACGGCGGCCCGCTGCCCGAGCGCACGGTCCGAGCCCTGGGCGCGGCCCTGGCCGAGACCCTTACGGGTGCGCACGCCATCGGCATCACGCACGCCGGTCTGTCCCCCGCCTCCGTACTCCTCGCCTGGGACGGACCGCGCCTGACCTGCTTCGGCGCGGTCCGCACGGCGGCCCCGGACGGCGAGCAGCGCACCGGCCTGCCCGGGCTCGAGCCCGGCAGCCTGGCCCCTGAGCAGGCATCGGGCGGGCGGCCCCGGCCGCCCGGCGACATCTACGGGCTGGGTGCGGTTCTGGCATACGCGGCGACCGGCCACTCGGTCCCCGACTCCGCGGAACTACCCGAGTCACTGCGTTCGTTGGTCGCGCGCTGCCTGGCGCGCGACGCCGCCGCCCGCCCGACCGCGCCCGAGGTACTGCGCGCGCTGCCCGGAGCGTCGTCCACCCCCATGGCGACGGTCCTGGACTCGGCCGGTGCGCTGCTGGGGCCGGGCTGGCTGCCGAGCCGGGTGGTCGCGGCCATGGCGCGCCAGTCCGCGGAGGTCCTCGCCGCGGAAGTCAGTACTCCGATCTCACGGACGGCCAGGATCTGACGCGATGCTTTCCCCTCTGACCCATGACGATCCGGCCGGGCTGGCGGGCTTTCGGCTGCTCGCGCGGCTGGGCCACGGCGGCATGGGAACCGTCTACCTGGCTCGTTCGACAGGCGGCCGCACCGTCGCTCTGAAGACCATGCACCCGTCCATCGCAACCGACCCGGCGTCACGCACCCGCTTCCGCCTGGAGGCGGACGCGGCCCGCATCATCGGCGGCCACCACGGCGCCGTCGTCGTCGACGCCGACCCCCTGGCGCCCACCCCGTGGCTCGCCACCGAATACGTCCTCGGCCCGCCCCTCGACGACGCGATCGACCTCTGCGGCCCCCTGCCGGAGGCGTCCGTACGCGCGCTGGGCGCCGCACTCGCCGGGGCCCTCGCCCAACTCCACACCTCCGACGTCGTCCACCGCGACCTGAAGCCCTCGAACGTGATGGTCACCGCCTACGGCCCGAAGATCATCGACTTCGGCATCGCCCGCGCCTTTGGCGACGACCGCCTCACCCGCACCGGAGCGGCCGCCGGAACCCCTGCCTTCATGTCCCCCGAGCAGGCCATCGGCCAGGAACACACCCCTGCGGGCGACGTGTTCGCCCTCGCCGGAGTCCTTCTTTACGCCGCCACCGGCCACGGTCCCTTCGGCACCGGACAGCCGGCGGACCTCCTCTACCGTGTCCGCTACGCCGACCCGGACCTCACCGGCCTCCCCCAGGCCCTGGCCCCGGTCCTCGGTCCCTGCCTGGCCAAGGACCCGGCCCGGCGGCCCACCACCCATGACCTCGCCGGTCAACTCCACGGCGGTCAGGGCCACTTCGCCGACCATCTGCCCGATGCACTACTGGCAGACATAGCCCGGCGGGCATCGGAGGTCTGGCAGCATCAGCCGGAGCGGCTTCCCATCCCCGCCGATCACGCAACCGCCGAGACCGTCCCGGTCACCGCCGCGCCCGGCATGAGCCGCCGCAAGCTCCTGACCATCAGCGGCAGTTCGCTGCTGGCCGCGACAGGGATCGCCGCGGGTGTGTGGGCATCGACGAGAGGGCGGGACTCGGACACGCCGAAGTCCGCGGGCTCGGGCAACGCTCCTGCGGCTCTGTGGCGGAGAAGCATCGCCACGGCGTCACCCGCCGAGCTGGGGCGTCCGCTGGTGGTCGGCGACAAGTTGATCGTGACCAACGGGGCCGGAATGAGCGCCGTCGAGGCGTCGAGCGGGCGGAACCTCTGGTCCGTCAACCCGGTGCTGAGATCGTGGGACGTGGCCACGGACGGAGCGAAGCTCTTCGCGGTGGACTACTCCCTGTCCCCGAGGGAAGGACTGCGTATCGCGCAGATCGACCTCGACGACGGAGCACTGATGGATCCGGCCGTCAGCGAGAAGGCATACAACGGGAAGCTGGTGGGAAATCAGCTTCTCTGCGTCGGCGGTGACGTCGCTTGGCTGCTCACGGCGCGGGTGCGGAAGGAAGACACCGACGAGTCCAGCGGCGTCGGTCCCGGACGAGGCTGGCTCATCGCCTCCTTCTCGCTCTCGACGGGCAAGAGACGCACCGAACTGATCCTGGACGAGCCTGCGCCCGAGGAGTACCCCTGGGTGACCGGCGTGCGCGCGATCGGCTCGAGCCTGGTCCTCTTCTTCCGTACGGAATCCGGCGGGGTCGACGTACTCGTCTGCGACACGCGCACGGGAACCGGCGTCTGGCGGGCGCCCCTCGGCCTCAACGCCGACGATGCCGCCCGCAGTCCCATCGCCGTGGACGGCAAGCACCTCTACACCGCGTCGGACGCGGTGCGGGCGCGGCGCATGACCGACGGCAAGGAAGCCTGGAGGTACCAGGGAACGAACGTGACCGGGTACGGACCTCCCACAGTGAAGGACGGAGTCGTCTACGCGGTGGAAGCGGCGGGAGCGCGGGGTCTCGTGGCCCTCAGCGCAGACACCGGCGCACTCCTGTGGCGGGAGAAGAATCCCGTGTCGTCCGGACACGAGCTGAAGGTGGCACCCACTGTCGGCGACAAGTACATCTACAAGCACTGTGCGGCGGGGCTGCGCGCGATCGATCTCCGGACCCACGAAACCGCCTGGCTCCACCCGGAGAGTCTCGACAGGTTCACCGCCCTGATCACGGCGGGACTGCTCATCGGCGTCGGCGAAGGACCCATGGTCGCTCTTCCGCTGGAGCCCTCGGACCATGCCTCCTCATAGGCTCCCCACCTCATCACCATGAAGGGCTCGGCTCACACCATGCAACCTCTCAGTTTCGGCGACCCGATCCGGCTGGGGCCGTACCGCATCGCTGGAGTGCTCGGCGAGGGCGGCATGGGCAAGGTGTACGTAGGTCACGACAGTTCCGGCCGCCTCGCGGCCGTCAAGGTGCTGCGTCCTGAGCTCGCGCACAACCGCAACCTCGCCCAGCGGTTCCTGCGCGAGGCCCGGACCGCGCAGGCGGTGACCAGCACCGGCGTGGCGCGCGTCGTCGGCTCGCAGACCGAGGGCGGGCGGCCCTGGATCGCCACCGAGTATCTGTCGGGGCCGACACTGGAGCAGGCGATCACGGACCACGGGCCGCTGGACGACGCCGGCGTACGCGCGCTGGCAGGCGCCCTGGCATCGACGCTGCGGGAGATTCACGCGGCGGGGCTGATCCACCGCGACCTCAAGCCGGCCAATATCGTGCTCACTTCCTCGGGCCCCCGCGTCATCGACTTCGGCATCGCACGCCCCGAGCACGGCCTCACCCTCACCACCACGGGCCAGGCACCGGCCACCCCCGGATACGGGGCACCCGAGCAGATTCTGGGTCAGCGTGTCGGCCCGTCGGCCGACGTGTTCTCCCTCGGTGCGGTACTGGTGTACGCGGCGAGCGGCAGGCAAGCGTACGAAGGTGCGCATGTCGCGGCGGTGCAGTACGAAGTGGTGCACGGAAGCCCCGCCCTCGACGCCGTGCCGCAAGCGCTCCGCCCCCTCATCGCCCCCTGCCTGGCCAAAGAGCCCGCACACCGTCCCCACCCCTCGTCGCTCATCCAGACATTCGCACCCCCTCGCGGCGCACACCGGTTGTGGAAACAAGGCATTCTCGGCAGGCAGATCAAGGAGCACGAGACCCGGACACATCAGCTCACCGCTCTGGCCGGCACCACTGTTCCTGGGGCGAAGCCGTCGCGGCGGCTCTTCCTCACCTCGCTCGCCGCCGGCGGAGCGGTGCTGGCACTGGGAGGAGGCGCAACAGCCTGGTGGCTGACCAGGGGGCCCGATCTGCCCGACGCTGCGGACGCCGAACCGGCAAAGCTGCTGACTTCCGGCGAGTACGAGCCGGGCACGCCGCCAAAACCCCTGTGGGGACCGCTGAAGGCAGCCGCTCCGAGCGCGTCCATGCTGTTGCCGGTGCGGGATGTCGTCATGTTCGCCGGCCCGTCGGGAGGACTTACGGCGCACAGGGTGACCGATGGCCGGCAGAAGTGGTCGCTTCCGGAGGTGTCGCCGCCCGCGGGCTTCCTGCGGCTGACGGCCGATCAGTTCGTCGCGGCCGACGCCGACGGCAACGTCCTTGCCTTCGACGCGTCCACCAGTGAGCCGCGGTGGAGTGTCCCGGCGAAGGCGGAGAGACTACTGGCCACCGCGCCCGACGCGGCGCTCGTGTACGTGCTGACGAAGGACGGCGAGGTGGCTGCGGTCGACACCGAAGCCCGCAAGGTCCGCTGGATCGCGGAGGCCCCCGCAGGCATCGTCATCGACCCGGCGGCCGTGGCCGGTGCCGGACCCGGCCGACTGGTCGTCTGTACAGCGGACGGGCACTACTTCGCCCTCGACTCCGCCGACGGCAACAACGCCTGGCAGTTGGGCGGCCATGCCAGGACGGCGCTGACCCCCGCCATCGAGGAACGATTCGTCTACGTCGGCGGGAAGTCGCTCCTGGCACTCGACCTGCAGAGCGGCGACGAGGTCTGGTCCGCGGCTTCGCAGTCGTTGAACCCCGATCAGGACGGGTGGGGCTCTCCCGCGATAGCCGACGACCACATCGCCGCCATCGACGACGGCCGTCTCTACCGGGTCGACAAGGCCTCCGGCAGCGAAGCCGATGTCTCATGGCCGGACGGCACCCTCCCGTCCCGCACTCCACCGGTCGTCCAGGGCAACACCCTGTGGATCGTCGAGGGGGGCACCTCGTCGGGCGTATCGGCCTTCGGGAACGTCCCGGGCGGCGAATCGGACGGCCGGCTCATGTGGACCTACGAACCCGAGTCGGAAGGTCCCTGGCACATGGCCGCCGCGGGCAACCGGGTGTTCCTGCTGAACAAGGGCTCGGTCGTCGCCCTGCCGGTGTTCTGAACGTACGCTCACTGCCCGGACCCGCCGGTGCCGCCGTTGCCCGAGGCAGCGCCACAACGGCTTCGGGCGGGGGTGCACATCGCCGACGACGCTGCGGGCCCCGGGCTCAGTCGGGCCCTCGGCCCCCCAGTGTGTGCCGCTGGACCAGCCGTGAAATGTCCTTCGCGGTGACGATCCCCACCAGCTGGTGCCCGTCCACGACGAGAATGCGCATGCCAGTACCCGGGCGGAGCTTGTCGAGAGCCTCACTCAGAAGATCACTCGGGGCGGCAACCACGCACTGTGACAGCGGGGTCGCCACCTCGCGCACGCGCAGCTCCTCCCGGCGCGCTCCCGGTATCCGGGCGAGCTTGCCTATCTGAACGATCCCGCTGGGACGGCCTTCGAAATCGAGCAGCGGCACGGCGGAATGGCGCGAGTTCACTGCCACCTCGTCGATGAAATGCCGGATGGTCAGCCAGTCGGCGCCGGTGGTCACCGGGCTGGACATGGCATCGGCGACCTTGACGCCCCGCAGTGATGTGTGGATCACAGCGCGCTGCCGTTCGCTGCCGGCGACGAGCGTGATGAAGAGACCGACGACGACGAGCCACAGCCCACCCGGAACCCCGCGCAGGAAGGAGATCCAGCCGAAGGCCATCAGCAGCCAGCCCACGACCTGACCGCTTCGGGAGGCCGCCCGATCCGCACGTTCCCGGTCTCCGGTACGCCACCACAACAGCGCCTGCACCACCCTGCCGCCGTCGAGCGGCGCAGCGGGAAGGAGGTTGAACACGCCCAGGAACAGGTTCGTCCAGCCGAGCCACACCAGAACGGCGGCGGGCACCGCCCAGCCGAACATCGCGTGCAGCCCGATTCCCGCTCCGAGCGCGGCGCTTCCGATGGCCAGGCTGGTGAGCGGCCCGCTGATCGCCACTGCGAAAGCCACCGCGGCCGTCGGTGGTCGCCCCATCCGGGTCATCCCGCCCAGCGCCCACAGCGTCACATCCTGTACCGCGATCTTCTTCCTGCGGGCAGTCGCAGCGTGTGCCGTCTCGTGGAGCAGGAGGCTGCCCATGAGCAGCACGGCCCCCACGGCACTGGCGAAGGTGTAGACCGCATTCGAGCGCCCTGGGGTCCATGCGGGGAGGGTCTGGCGGCCGAGACCGTACGCGAACAGGACCACCAGCAGCGGCACGCTCCAGTGCATCCGCAGTGGTACCCCGACAACTTGTCCGACACGGACCGAGCCGTTCATCGTCGTCTCCCGCCGGCGCGGCACCCGGTCCATCGGGCAGGACCTCGCGACCTGATTCCATGAACCGACCAGCACGTCACCCACCCACCATTGTCGCTCTCGGAATCTCCCGCCGTCGGCCGGAACCCGGGGCGCGTTCCCTCCTCGGTTCCGTGGACTCCGGTTCCGTCACAACGGGCTTTTATTGACTGATCGTTCTACATAGGCTTAGGGTCTCGGTGTGGCCAGGACCAAGGAATTCGATCCGGACGCCGCGCTGCAGTCGACCCTTGAGCTGTTCTGGCGACGCGGCTACGAAGCGACGTCGATGGCCGACCTCGTCGAGCACCTCGGCATCGGTCGCGCCAGCATCTACGCCACCTTCGGCAACAAGCACGAGCTGTACCTGAAGGCCATGGACCGGTACTCCGAGGGGCGCGATCCGCTCCTCCTCGCCGAGCTGTCCCAGCCGGGACCCGCACTGCCCGCGGTGCGGGCGGTGGTACGCCGCTTCGCCTCGGAGGCCGCCTCCCCCGAGAGCCGGCTGAATGGCTGCCTCATCACCAACACCGCCGCCGAACTGGCGCCGCACGACCCCGCGGCGGCCCGCCGGGTCGAGATCAGCTGGGAGCACATCGAAACCCCGCTGCACTCCGCGCTCGTACGAGCCCAGGCCCAGGGCGAGCTGTCCGAGGATCGCGATCCGCGCGCACTGGCCCGCATGCTGCTCGTCCTGCTGCAGGGCGTACGGATCGTCGGCAAGGCGTCCAGCGATCCCGCCCGGGTGCGGGATGCGGCCGAACAGGCGCTGGCCCTGCTGGACTGAATTCCACCCGCCGGAGCCACCGAGCCGCCTTCTGCACACCCAAATAATGGACCGATCGATCAAATATAAGGGAGGGGCATGACCGCCGGGGGAGCCACCCACGTCGTTGACGTGCAGCACCGATACGTCTTCGTCCTTCTCGGCAGCATCCAGACCACCCTGATCTTCACGCTTGCCACGATCGCCGTACCGCTGCCTCGCATCGGGCGGGAATTCGACTTACAGCGGCCCGACTTGATTCTGCTCGGTGCCGCGTACGGACTGACCTTCGCCGGGCTGCTGCTCTTCGGTGGCCGCCTCGCCGACCGCTACGGCGGGCGGCGTGCCTTCGCCGCGGGCCTTGTCCTCTTCGCCGCCGCCTCGGCCGCCGCCCCGTTCGCTCCCGGCATCGGGGCACTGGTCGCGGCCCGCTTCGCACAGGGCGCCGGCGCGGCCCTCGTCGCGCCCGCCGCCATGGCGGTGCTGCGCGTCGTCTTCCCCTCCCCCACCGCGTACAGCAGGGCCATGGCCACCTGGGGCGGACTCTCCGTACTCGGCGCGACGGGGGTCGCCCTTGCCGTCGTCGCCTTCCTGAACCACCGCACCGAGTAATCCATCAGTCGAAGGAGCTGCTGAAATGAACCGCTTCACCAACAAAACCGTGCTCGTCACGGGCGCAGGCTCCGGTCTCGGCCGCGCGATCGCGCTCGCCTTCGCCGCCGAGGGCGCATCCGTGGTCGCCGCGGGGCGCACCGCGGCCTCCCTGGACGAGACGGTTGCCCTCATCGAGGCGGCCGGCGGCACGGCTGCCGCCGTCACCGCCGATGTCACCGACTCCGGCCGGCTCCGGAACCTCGTACGCGAAAGCATCACCCGCTTCGGCGGGCTCGACATCGCGGTCAACAACGCGGGGATACTCCGCGGCACCGTACCTGTCGGGGAGGTGAGCGAGGAGGACTGGGACGCGGTGCTGCGGACCAATGTCACCGGCGTCTGGCTGGCCATGAAGCACGAGATCGCGCACATGAAGGAGAACGGCGGTGGGGTCATCGTCAATGTCTCCTCCAACCTGGGCGCACACCTGCGTATCCCGAACGCCGCCGCGTACATCACCTCGAAGGCAGCGGTCTCCGCGCTGACCCGCGCCGCCGCTCTCGACCACATCCACCAGGGCATTCGCATCAACGCGGTCAGCCCGGGCGCCTCCGCCGCTCCCATGTCGGTACGGCCCGGCGAGACCGAGGCCGACCGTGCCGAGCGGGTGAAGTCGGAGAACCCACTCGGCCGGGTCGCGGAGGCCGAAGAAGTGGCGGCCGCGGTGCTCTATCTCGCCTCACCCATGGCCGGCGCGGTGGTCGGCACCGACCTGGTCGTCGACAGTGGGTCATCAGCCTGACAGTTCGTAGACAGAGATGACGTCCCCGAGCAAGAGGCTTCACCACGACGGGCTGGAATGCAGGGCGCATCCCCGCAGGCCGCCCACATCGACCTCGACGCCGACCGGATCACCCGCGTCCTGAACTCGGCGGCACTCCACAGTCCGGGGACAACACCCGGCCGGCCCGGACCGAGCGCACTCCGGATGCCATCGGCGGCGGACACGAACCGTGCCCGCCGCGAAGTAGGCGGCCTGAGCAACGTCCCGTCGGTGGCGCGCCGGCGCCTCGGCCTCCGGTGCGCAGGTCTCACGGCCGCGCCCCCGGCGCCGAAGGCTGCCGAGGTGGGACTGTAAAACGTTCGGTGTAACTCCTGATCACGGAAGATGCACCGATGACCAGCAACAACATGACCGAGGCCGAGTCCATCGAGCTGTCTGA
>NZ_JBIURV010000041.1:0-52493 GCF_044741025.1 Streptomyces sp. NPDC088246 | reverse complement strand
GGGGGGGGGGGGGGTTCCCCACGGGGCCGCCCCTCGGGGGGGGCCGGCCCCCCCCCCCCCCCCCCGGCCGCGGGGGGGGGGGGGGCCCCGGGGGGGGGGGGGGGCCCCCCCCCCCCCCGGGCGCCGTAGGTCACGTCAGTGGCACGGCAGCCGCCGAGTGCGGCTGCCGAGGCCCCCCATTCACGCCGGCTGGAGGACGTTCTCGTGTCGTTGATGTTGACCGTGGTCGAGGAGGGCGGTGACGCGTTCGACGTCCACCTCGACGCCGATCCCGACACGCCTGTGCGCGCTGTCGCGGAGGCGCTGGCCGGGGCGGGGGGCGTCCACCGGCCCCCGGAGGGCCTCGGCCTGTACGCCGGCGACCGGCTGCTGCCCGCCGATATGCGGCTGCGGGACGCGCCGCTGCACCACGCGGCCATCGTGGGCCTGGGCCGCCCGGCGGGCACCGTGTCGGCCGAACCGGACGGGCTGGTGGAGGTCCGTGCGGTCGGCGGGACCGGCGCGGGCACCGTGCACCGGCTCGACATGGGCGAGTACCGGATCGGGCTGGCCCACGACGGGACCGCCCAGGTGCTGCGCGCCGTACCGGACCGTCCGTTCGCCGTCCTGGCGGTGGGCCCCCAAGGACGCTGCCGTATCGCGCCCGACGCCTCCGCACCGGGCGGCGGCACCCTGCAACTGGACCGCGAGGACCTCGCCGAGGCGACCGCCTGGCCGGCCGGCGCACAGCTCCTCGTCGGAGACAGCCTGCTCGAACTCGCCCTCCCGCAGAAGCCGGACGCGGCCGTGCAGCCGTCGGAGGACGGCACCGGCTGGGACTACAACCGGCCGCCGCGGCTGCGGCCGGCCGAGAACGCCACCCGCTTCACCCTGCCCTCCCCGCCCGCCCCGCCCGCCGCCCGGCCGCTCCCGTGGATCACCGCGGCGGCCCCGCTGGTGATGGCGGGGGCCGGGGCGCTGATATTCGACCGTATGTCGATGCTGCTGTTCGGGCTGCTCTCCCCGGTCGCGATCCTCGGCAACTATCTGATGAGCCGGCGCACCGGGCGCCAGACCCACTCCGGCAGTGTCGCCGCCTACGAGGAGAAGAAGGCACGCATCGAGGGCGACGCGGCGAAGGCCCTGGCGGCCGAACGCACCGCCCGGCGCCGCGGTTTCCCGGACCCGGCCGAGGTCCTCCTGACCGCCGTCGGCCCCCGGCGCCGCCTGTGGGAACGCCGTACCTCCGACGCCGACTTCCTCGAACTGCGCATCGGAACCGCCGATCTGGCCTCCGACGTGGTGCTCCAGGACCCGACGAAGGACGAACACCGCCGCGAGGACCCGCGGACCGCGTACGACGTCCCGGTGACCGTTCCGCTGCGGGAGCACGACGTCCTGGGCATCGCCGGCGAGGGCCCGGCCGCGCGCGCCGTGGCGCGCTGGGCGGTCGCCCAGGCCGCTGTCCTGCACAGCCCCCGTGACCTCCAGATCCATCTGCTGACGACCGGCGAACGGGGCCGGGACGGCTGGTCCTGGCTGCGCTGGCTGCCGCATGTGCGCAAGAAGTCCGGCGACACCCCGGCCAGCATCGGCTACGGCACGGAGACCTGCGCCCGGCGGGTCGCCGAACTCACCGCGCTGATCGTCGAGCGCGCCGGACGGCAGGACCGGCGGAGCCGGCCCGCCGGGCCCGACGTGCTCGTCATCCTCGACGGAGCCCGCAGGCTGCGTTCGCTGCCCGGCGTGGCGCAGATCCTGCGCGACGGACCGGCCGTCGGCGTCCGCGCGGTCTGCCTGGACGCCGAGGAGCGGCTGCTGCCCGAGGAGTGCCACGCCGTCGTCGCCGAGGAGCCCGGCGGAACCGTACGGGTGGGACGCTCCGGGAGGGGCACCGTCGGGGGCATCCGGCCCGACGCGGTGTCCCTGGACTGGTGCCGTTCGCTGGCCCGCGCGATGGGCCCGCTGCGGGACCCGGGCGGGGCCGACGAGGAGGCCGCGGTGCTTCCCGGCTCCGCGCGACTGCTCGACGTCCTCGCCCTCGACCCGCCGCAGGCCGCCGGCATCCGGGCGCGCTGGACGGCCGGGGGCCGCTCGACCCGGGCGGCCGTCGGCGTCTCCCTGGACGGTCCGTTCTACCTGGACCTGCGGCGCGACGGCCCGCACGGGCTGGTCGCCGGCACCACCGGCTCCGGCAAGTCCGAACTCCTCCAGACGCTGGTCGCCTCGCTCGCGGTGGCGAACCGTCCGGACGCGATGACGTTCGTCCTGGTCGACTACAAGGGCGGCTCCGCGTTCAAGGACTGCGTCGACCTGCCGCACACCGTCGGCATGGTCACCGACCTCGACGCCCACCTCGTCGAACGGGCCCTGGTGTCGCTGACGGCGGAACTCACCCGGCGCGAGCACATCCTCGCCGCGGCCGGCGCCAAGGACATCGAGGACTACGTCGAACTGCTGGAGCGCAACCCGGCGGGCCGCGCGCCGATGCCCCGGCTGCTCATCGTCATCGACGAGTTCGCCTCGATGGTGCGCGACCTGCCGGACTTCGTGAAGGGTCTGGTCAACATCGCCCAGCGGGGCCGCAGCCTCGGCATCCACCTGATCCTGGCGACGCAGCGCCCCAGCGGCGTCGTCTCCTCGGAGATCCGCGCCAACACCAACCTGCGCATCGCGCTCCGGGTGACGGACGCCGGCGAGAGCCAGGACGTCCTCAACTCCGCCGAGGCCGCCGGGATCTCGCAGGGCACCCCCGGTCGTGCCTATGTGCGCCTGGGCCAGAACTCCCTCGTGCCGTTCCAGTCCGGACGGGTCGGAGGCCGTCGGCCCGGTGCCGCGGCGACCTCGCTGCCGGCACCCTGGGCGGTGACGGTCGGCTGGGAACGGCTCGGCGAGCCGCTCCCGGCGCGGCCCCGCGACGCGGCCGTACCCGCCGAGGTGGAGACCGACCTCACCGGGCTCGTCACGGCGATCCGCGAAGCGGACCGGGAGATGGGCATCCCCGCGCAGCACAGCCCCTGGCTCCCGCCGCTGCCCGAGGTCCTGGTCACCGGCGAACTGCCGGCGCCCCCGCCCTCGGACTACGACCTCGCGCCCGTCGCGTACGGCGTGGTGGACCTGCCCGCACAACAGGCCCGGCTGCCTCTGGTGATCGACCCGGCGACGCTCGGGCACCTGCACATCATCGGCTCGCCCCGGCAGGGCAGGTCGCAGACACTGCGCACCATCGCCGGCACCCTGGCCTCCGCCCATTCCCCGGACCGGCTGCACATGTACGGCATCGACTGCGGCAACGGCGCGCTGCTGCCCATCGAGGGGCTGCCGCACTGCGGGGCCATCACCCAGCGCACCCAGCCCGACCGGGTGGCCCGGCTGCTCGCCCGGCTGTCCGGGGAGCTGACCCGGCGCCAGGAGATGCTCGCCGCCCGCGGCAGCGCCGACCTTCCGGAGCTCCGCCGCGCCCTGCCGGAGGCCGAACGGCCGCCGCACATCGTGCTGTTCATCGACCGGTGGGAGGTCTTCGACAAGCAGCTCGGCGAGTACGACTCCGGGAACCTGCTGAGCTCCGTGCTGACCCTGCTCCGGGACGGCGCGAGCGTCGGCATCCACCTGGTGATGACCGGTGACCGGGCGCTGTTCTCCAGCCGGGTCAACGGCTCCACCGAGGACAAGCTCGTGCTGAAGCTGAACGAGAAGTCCGAGTACGGGATGATCGGCATCACCCAGCGCAACGTGCCCGACGAGATCCCGCCGGGCCGCGCGTTCCGTGCCGCCGACAAGGCGGAGGTGCAGATCGCGCTCCTCACGGACAACCCGGAAGGCCAGGCGCAGGCCGTGGCGCTCCAGCAGATCGCCGAGTACTGCCGCGAGCGGGCGGCCCAGCTGCCTGACTCCACCCGGCCGTTCCGCGTCGACACCCTGCCCGACCGGCTCACCTGGGAGGAGGCGATCCGGTACGTGCCGCAGCCGCTGCCGTCCGCACGGTGGGCCCTGTCCGGTGTCGGCGGCGACGAACTCATCGCGTCCGGGCCGGACTTCGCCATCACGTCGACCTTCCTCGTCGCCGGGCCCGCCCGCTCCGGCCGCAGCACCGTCCTGGCGACTCTGGCGCTGTCGCTGCTGTCGACCGGGATGCCGATCGTCGTCGGCGCGCCCTCCAGGTCGCAGCTGCGCCAACTCGCCGGACGGCCCGGTGTGCTCGCGGTCTTCGACGAGTCCGACATCGACCCCACCGCGCTGGAGGAGGCGCTGGCGTCCTCGCCGCAGGGGGCCGTGGTGATCCTGGACGACGCCGACCTGCTGCTGAAGACGAAGGCCGAGCCCGTCCTCACCCAGATCGCCAAGTCCGGTGCCGAGAACGGCCGGGGCCTGGTGATCTCCGGGCAGACCGACCGGCTCTCCTCCGGCTTCTCCGGCTGGCACACCGAGGCCCGCCGCAACCGGTGCGGTCTGCTGCTGAAGCCGCAGAACATGAGCGACGGCGAACTGATCGGCGTCAAGGTGCCCCGCAGCCGCCTGGGCGCGACCCGCCCGGGGCGGGCGATCCTGCACCTGGGCGACGGCGTGCTGCGCACCGTCCAGGTCCCGGAGACGGTGCTTCCGCCGGCCGGGAGCTGAGCGCCTGTGCGAGGGTTCCGACACCGGCTGTGAGGTCTCACGGCAGAGGGCTCCCGCCCCGGCGACGGCCGGGGCGGGAGCCCTCACGCATGACGGGACGCGGCCCGGCTCAGGTCGATCCCTCCACGTAGCTGGGGTCGTGCTTGATCGTGCTCGTCGTCCCGTTGGGGACGGCGCCGTTGATCGCCCAGGCGAGGCCGGCCAGTCCGATGAGGTTCGAGCTCTGGTCGATCCACCCCGCCGTCTTCGTCCAGATGTTGGTGATGCCCGGCAGCTGCTTCAGGATGTCCGGTGTCTTCCACACGCCACCGGGGATGTTCTTCAGCAGGTTCGCGACCAGGTCGCCCGGGTTCTTGAACCCGGTGAACGACTTGATGGTGGGGATCACGGTCTTGATGTTGATCTGGATCGCCTTGAGATCGCTCGTGACGGTCTTGAGGGTGTTCGCGATCCCGCCCAGATTGGCGATCTTGATCAGGCCGATGCCGCCGAGCACCAGCCCCAGGCCGCTGAGGACCATGTCGAGCACATCCCACTCGCCCGACTGAATACTGTCGACGATGTTCATGATGAAGGGGATGGCAGCGGTGACCAGACTGGCGATCGTCAGGATGAGCCCCAGGCCCTGCAATCCGGGGATGAGCATGGCGATGATGCCCAGGGCGGCGCTGATGAAGCCGAGCACCTTCTTGAAGATGTCTTTGATCTTCTCCCACAGGCTCTTGCCCGGGACCGCCTCGCTCGTCGCGTCGTCCAGGGCGCGGGCCGCCGTCGAGGCGTCCGTCTCGCGCAGCTCCCGCGCGTCCTCGGCGAGCATGCGGGCGGCGTCGAGATCCCGCTGGGCGCTGTCGGCGTCCCCCTGCGCCGCGGACTGGTCGTTCCGGGCATTCTCCATGGCCTGGCGCGCACTGCGCCGGGCCGCCTCGTCGTCCGGCGGGGGCGGGTCCGCCGCGTCCAGGCCGCTGATCACGGACCCCGCCGCGGCGGCGGCATCGGTGGCCCGCTGCAACCGCTCCTTGGCGTCCCGTCCGTCGACCAGGGCGTTGTCGGCCTTGCGCTGATGGTCCCCCAGCTGGTCGGCATAGGTGTCCAGCGCGCGGGCCGCCTTGTCGTACGAACTGTGCAGCTTCTCCACCTGATTGGCCAGGTCCCCGAGCTTGTGCCGGAGTTTGTCCATGGCCTTGCCCTCGCCGAGCTGGCTGTTCTTCAGGCCGCGGACGATGGGGAGCGCCTGGTCCGCGTCGCCGGCGACGGACCGGTACTGGCCCGCGAGCTTCCCGAGCATCTCCGCATCGCCCGGCGTCGGGTCGTCCGAGAACCCGAAGACCGTCTCCCAGTCGGACACCGCTGGCCGCGCCATTGCCGCGCCCTCACTTTCCGTTCTCGTCCGTGCCCTGCGGGCTCTGTGCGGCCGGCACAGCCGTGCCCTTGCTCTTGACTTCCACGAAGCGCAGCGTCCCCGCGATGGCGTCGAACACCTCGAAGAACTGGTCCTTGAGCTCCACATTGGGCGTGGAGCTGGAGACCAGCAGGTATTCCCGGCGGTCCGGGATCGGGAACAGCGTGTGCAGCAGCGCCGTACGCACCGGCGTGCCCTTGTAGTCGATGTCCTCGATCGAGGCGATCCGCCCGACCGGTCCGACGCCCGGAAGCTCCAGCAGATCCACCTCGCGCGGCGGGTACCCGCTGCTCTGCGGGTCCCCGGCCTGCATGCTCGCCCCGAACAGCACCTCGGCCAGATCCGCCGACTGGTCCTCCGGCACGGGCATCCGCAGCACGACGGACGTGGCGCTGAGCATCGCGTCCCCGCCGGGGAACCTGACCATCCCCGCCGCCTGGAGCGCCCCTCGGGCGTAGGCCTCGCGGGCGGTCCGGCGGGTGTCGCGGATCAGGCCGTCGAGCCGCTCGCGGGAGAGCTGCGGAACCCCCTTCGCCTGGTGCTCGATACGGCGGCGGATGGACGCGTCCCGGGTGCTCGGGTCGAGGTCCAGATACCACCAGGAGCCGGGGTAGCGCAGCTTGTAGTGCGCGGGCGCCCCCGTAGCCCGGTCCGTGACCGGATGCGTCATGACGCATGTCCCTTCTGCCAGCAGGCTTCTCGTCAGGTCTTCTTGGAGTCGTCCAGCGTCTTGACGGTCTCGTCGTCCGTCTGCGTGAAGGCGTCGGAGATCTTCTTCGTGTTCTCGGAGAAGACCTTCACGTTGTCCTGCACCTTCTCGTGGCCCTTGCCCCATGCGTCGTCGAAGTCGGCGAGGGAGTCGGCGAGCGTCGAATCGCCCACATCGTCCTTCGATCCGACGTCGCTGAGCCGCGCGGTGTTGTTGATCCGCTCCCCGATGTCCTCAAGTGACTTGACCGTCTCGTTCAGGTCCTCAAGGGGGACGCTGATGCGGGTCATCGGTTCCTCCTCTCCGGCCGCCGTCCGGTCCCGCCGCAGAAGGGCGGGACCGGACACAAGGGCACGTCAGCCGATGGAGCCGGACGTCTGGTCGTCGGTGTCGACGAACGCGTCGGCGACCTGCTTGATGAACTCGCTGACGCCCTGCAGGCCCTCGATCGCCTTATCGGTGCCGTTCTTGTACTCCTCCCAGAACGGACGGAACTTGGTCTCGGAGCCCGGCGTCGCGTAGGCCGCCTCGACCATCTCGTCCATCTTGGTGTTGGCCTCGTGGAGGCTCTGCTGCATCAGTTCCTTCTGGTGCTGCAGCCAGATCGACGCCTCCCGCATCTCTTCCGGGCTGATCTTGATGTTGCCGCCGGGCATGTCGGTTCCTTCTCTCGTTTCGGGTCGCCGCGGTCGCTGAGCCGCGCACACCGGGCTGTACGGGGCACCCGGCGGGGCGGTTCATGCCTGTTGCGGAACAGTGACGAAAGTGGCGGGCCGACGCCCTGATCAGGCCTGCGACCAGACCCCCATGGCCCGCAACAGCCCGTCCCGGCGCCGGAGTGACGTTCCCTCACCGAACCACGAGGGGCTGCGCGCCGATCTGCGGGCCGAGCGGGACCTGCTGAGCGGCGGGCTCGCCGAGGCCGGTTTCGAGGTCTACCGCCCGTCCGGGACGTACTTCGTCACCACCGACATCCGCCCCCTCGGCGAGAGCGACGGCTTCGCCTTCTGCCGGGCGCTGCCGGAGCGGTGCGGGGTCGTCGCCATCCCGAACGCGGTCTTCCACGACCACCGGGAGCAGGGCGCGCCGTTCGTACGGTTCGCCTTCTGCAAGCGTGACGACGTGCTGGCCGAGGCGGTGTCCCGGCTCAAGCGGCTGTAGCCCAAGGGCCGCCCCGCCGTGAAAAAACCCGGCCCGGGGCGGCGGTCATGGAGACCGCCGCCCCGGGCCGGGCTGTCACTGCCGTGCGGGACTCAGGCGTCCGGAGCGGCCTGCTCCGTGCCGTCCGTCTTCTCCTCGGCCGGCGTCAGGCCCAGACGCTCCTGCAGCCACTTGTCGAACTCGATCGAGGCGCGCACCCAGCTGACCGTCGACGAGACGAAGTGCTCCAGGCTGACGCCCGTACCGATGAGCATCTGCGCCTCACCGATGAGACGGACCGAGACCTCGGTCTCCTCCGAGCCCTCCTCGGGCTCGTGGGTGTGCGTGTAGACCTTGGGCCACAGGGTGCGGCGGTTCCAGTCGTCGATCGCGTCGAGGAGGACCGGACGCTGGTCCGCGGCGTGCGGGCGGTCGTAGAACGTACGGACCGAGAAGACCTGCTGCTCGTCCTCGCCGCGGAACATGAAGTACGTGCGGAAGTCCTCCCACGGCGCCGCGAGGTCGCCCTCGTCGTCGACGACGTACTTCAGCTCCATCTGCTCGAGGAGCTGCTTGACGAGGTCCTGGTCAGGGACAACGGGGCCCTCGGCTCCTGCCGCCTGCGGTTCGGGCTGGCCCCCGAAATTAGGAATCGAGGAAGGATCGATAGACATCGCTGGGTACTCCTGTGGATCGCACGTGGTTTCCTTCCGTCGACCCTAGCCGCGTTTGACGGCCAGTAGGTCTACGCCCTCCGGGGAATCGTCCCCGCATCGGCTTCCCGCGCCCGCGACCAGGCAACGGCGACAGGGATCGCACACAGCACTCCGAGGAGTCCGGACGCACCGATGGTGTCAGCCGACGACCCGGACAGCTCCGCTGCCAGGCCACCCAGGGCGACACCGATCCCCTGCATGGCGATCAGCCCCGACCTGGCGAGCCCCAGCGCCTGGCCACGCTGGCCGGCCGGGGTCAGGAGCACGAAGGTGGCTCCGGCGGTGATCTGATAGGCGGAGCACACCCCCGACGCCATCAACACGAGCACGGCCACACCTACGCCGGGACCGAGCCAGTAGATGAGCAGCGGCAGATTCGCGCCGACCGCCAACGGCCCGAGCAGGCGGCGCCGCCACTCGTCCCCGACCCGAGCCCGCCCCAGAAGAGCCGCACCCAGCACCATTCCCGCCGGATGCGCGGCGAGCAGGAGTCCCACCGAGGCGGCGCCCCCGCCGACCTCGTCCGCGAAGGGGGCGGCCAGCCCCTCCGGCAGGACGACGAACCCCGCGAGCCACCCCAGCGCGACCAGCGACCGCAGCCTGCGATCCGACCAGATCAGTGCGGCCGCACTCCCGACCTGAGCCCCGAGCCGCGGCTTCCGCTCGTCGGCACCTGCCGCGGGACGGGCCTTTACGCCGAACCTGACCAGGGTCGCCGAGAGAAGGAAAGTCACCGCGTTCACACCCAGGGACAGGTGACTGCCCAGCCATACGACCAGCACACCCCCACCGGCGAAACCGACCAGCTGTCCGGCCTGGTGAGTGATCAGCATGACTCGCTGGCCCCGCTCGTATCTCTGCTCGCCGAGCACGGTCGGCAGCAGTGCGCCCTGCGCAGCGCCGAAGGGTGCCTCGGCCAGCTGCGCCAGCACCAGCAGCCCGGCCAGCAGCGGCAACGGCGTCCCGGGCAGGGCCATCAGCGCGACCAGCACCGTCCGCACCAGGTCGCATCCGATCATGACCGTACGCCGGGGGAAACGGTCCGCCAGGCCAGACAGGAGCACCCCGGACAGCAGAGCGGGCAAGGTGGTCAGCGCATACGTTGCCGCGGTCCATCCGGGCGAGTCGGTGCGTTCGAACACCAGCAACGACAGGGCCACGCGTGCCAGCTGGTCGCCCAGGATCGACTGGGCATAAGCGGCCCAGAGGGTACGAAATTCGCTGAGGTGAATGAGATTGTCGCGTCTGGGCTTTTTCGGACCCGGACCTATCTCATCGCTTATCCGCTCGACCATGCGGGCACGCTACCGGCTGCCGAATTCGGTCTCTAATCCTCCTTGTGAGCAGGTCACGAAAGGCGGCCCGAGGTGTCCTGATTATTCGCGCGACCCCGGGCGGGCGCTGCGGGCGCCCGAGCGGGAGTCCCGTGTCAGGGGCGGGCGGTGCGGCCTGGGCGGAGCAGGGTGACGTGATCCCGCACCTCGACGCGGCGTGGGACGTTTGGCTCAATATCGATGTTGAACACCGGACCACCCATGACGACGGAGGATTTTCCGTTCTCCGGAAATCACCGCAATTCTTCCTCAATTGCACTGCGGCGCAGACGACGAGTCCCCGGCCGGGACGTGTGGTCTTCCGGCCGGGGACATGACGTCGAACAGGTCGTACGCCGTCCGCAGGGTCTACAAGGTCTTCCCCGAGGTCGCGGGGCCGACGAGCAGGCCGTCCCCGATCCGGTCCACCCGGACGGTGTCCCCGTCCTTGACCTCGCCCGCGAGGATCTCCTTCGCGAGCCGGTCGCCGATCGCCGTCTGGATGAGGCGGCGCAGCGGCCGTGCTCCATAGGCCGGGTCATTGCCCTCCTCGGCCAGCCAGGCCAGGGCCTCCGGCGTGACGTCCAGGGTGAGCCTGCGCTCGGCCAGACGCCCCGCGAGCCGGTCGATCTGAAGCTTCGCGATGTGCGAGAGCTCGTCGCCGGACAGGGCGGAGAAGACCACCAGGTCGTCGAGCCGGTTGAGGAACTCCGGCTTGAACGAGGCCCGTACGACCTCCAGGACCTGTTCCTTCTTCACCTCGGGCTCCGTCAGCGGGTCCATCAGGAACTGGCTGCCGAGGTTGGAGGTCAGGATCAGGATGGTGTTGCGGAAGTCCACCGTCCGGCCCTGTCCGTCGGTGAGCCGGCCGTCGTCGAGGACCTGGAGCAGGATGTCGAAGACCTCGGGGTGGGCCTTCTCGACCTCGTCCAGCAGGACGACGCTGTACGGGCGGCGGCGGACCGCCTCCGTGAGCTGGCCGCCCTCCTCGTAGCCGACGTAGCCGGGCGGGGCGCCGACGAGACGCGCCACGCTGTGCTTCTCGCTGTACTCGCTCATGTCGATGCGGACCATGGCCCGCTCGTCGTCGAACAGGAAGTCGGCGAGCGCCTTCGCGAGCTCCGTCTTGCCGACACCGGTCGGGCCGAGGAAGAGGAACGAGCCGGTGGGCCGGTCGGGGTCGGCGATTCCGGCGCGGGTACGGCGTACCGCGTCCGACACCGCCCGTACGGCCTCGGTCTGACCGATGAGGCGCTTGCCGAGCTCGTCCTCCATGCGGAGCAGCTTCTGGGTCTCGCCCTCCAGCAGCCGGCCGGCCGGGATGCCGGTCCACGATCCGACGACGTCGGCGATGTCGTCCGGGCCGACCTCCTCCTTCACCATCGTGTCCTTGGCGGCCTCCTGCTCGGCCTCGGACGCCTCCGCCAGCTCCCGCTCCAGGCCGGGGATCTCCCCGTACAGCAGCTTGGAAGCGGTGTCGAAGTCGCCGTCGCGCTGGGCGCGTTCGGCCTGGCCGTGCAGTTCGTCGAGGCGTTCCTTCAGTTCGCCGACGCGGTTGAGGCCCTGCTTCTCCTTCTCCCAGCGGGCGGTGAGGCCGCGCAGCTCCTCCTCCTTGTCGGCGAGGTCGCGGCGGAGCTTCTCCAGGCGCTGCCTGGAGCCGGGGTCGGTCTCGTTCTTGAGGGCCAGCTCCTCCATGTGGAGGCGGTCGACGGCGCGCTGGAGTTCGTCGATCTCGACGGGCGAGGAGTCGATCTCCATGCGCAGCCGGGACGCCGACTCGTCGACCAGGTCGATGGCCTTGTCGGGGAGGAAGCGGGAGGTGATGTAGCGGTCGGACAGGGTCGCGGCGGCCACCAGCGCGGAGTCCGCGATGGAGACCTTGTGGTGGGCCTCGTAACGGCCCTTGAGGCCGCGCAGGATCGCGATGGTGTCCTCGACGCTCGGCTCCGCCACCAGCACCTGCTGGAAGCGGCGTTCCAGGGCGGCGTCCTTCTCGATCCGCTCGCGGTACTCGTCGAGCGTCGTCGCGCCGACCATGCGGAGCTCGCCGCGGGCCAGCATCGGCTTGAGCATGTTGCCCGCGTCCATGGCGGAGTCGCCGCCGGCGCCCGCGCCGACGACGGTGTGCAGCTCGTCGATGAAGGTGATGATCTGCCCGTCGCTCTCCTTGATCTCGGAGAGGACGGTCTTCAGCCGTTCCTCGAACTCGCCGCGGTACTTGGCACCCGCGACCATCGCGCCGAGGTCGAGCGAGACGAGCCGCTTGTTCCGCAGGGACTCGGGGACGTCGCCCTTGACGATGCGCTGGGCGAGCCCCTCGACGACGGCCGTCTTGCCGACGCCGGGCTCGCCGATGAGTACGGGGTTGTTCTTCGTACGCCGCGACAGCACCTGGACGACACGCCGGATCTCCTGGTCACGTCCGATGACCGGGTCGAGCTTGCCTTCCCTGGCGGCGGCCGTGAAGTCCGTACCGAACTTCTCCAGGGCCTTGTACTGACCCTCCGGGTCGGGTGTGGTCACCCGGCGCCCTCCCCTGCTCTTCTCGAACGCGTCCAGCAGCCTCTTCGCACTGGCCCCCTGAGCGCTCAGGATCTCACCGGCGCGGCCGCCCTCGGCAGCGATCCCGATCAGCAGGTGCTCGGTGGAGAGGTAGTCGTCGCCGAGCTCCTTCGCGCGCTGCGCGGCGTCCGCGATGACGGCGAGCAGCTCGCGGTTGGGCTGCGGAGGGGCGACGGTCGACCCGGTGACGCTGGGCTCCGCGCCCAGGAGCCGCTCCGTCTCGGTGCGTACGGCGATCTGGTCGGCCTCGACGGCGGCGAGCAGGTCGATGATGTTCGCGTTGTCCTCGCCCGCGAGCAGCGCGAGCAGCAGATGCCCCGGGGTCAGATCGGGGTGTCCGTCCTTCACGGCCCTGCTGGTGGCCGCGTTGATGGCGTCCCGGCTCTTGTTGGTCAGCTCGGCGTCCACGTGCGCTCTCTCCTCCTTGCGGTGACTGATCTCTCCACAACACTGACTCAGTGAACGTGCATAAAGTTGAGTCTATTCCACTCAACCCCGATTCGGGACCGATCCACGGGCTCCAGCTCTCCTGTTCCGATGCTCCGAGTGAACCGGCCGGAGTGGACCTCCGCCACCGCAGGGGCGGTCGCGGTTCCGTGCTCCCTACCCTGTTCCCCATGGCAGTCGACGTGACGAATCCGAGCCCCGAGTACCTTGCGTTCTGGCGCGAGTACCACCTGTGCACCTTGACCACTCCCCGCTCCGACGGCACGCCGCATGTGGTGCCGGTGGGTGTGACGTACGACCCCGGGGCCGGGCTCGCCCGCATCATCACCAACAAGGGCAGCCAGAAGGTCACCAACATCCTGGCCGCGGGCCCGGACGGCGCCCGGGTCGCGGTCTGCCAGGTCGACCGGGGCCGCTGGGCAACACTGGAGGGCCGCGCCACGGTGCGCACCGAGGCGGACGTGATCGCTGACGCGGTAAGCCGCTACGCGGAACGCTACGAACGCACGCCGGCGCCCAACCCGGACCGCGTCGTCATCGAGATCGCCCTGGACCGGGCGCTCGGCAGGGCGTGAGGGAAACCGCGGACTTCCCGGGACTTCGCGGGCAGCACAACGGCGCCATCGTGTTCAGGTCACGATGGCGCCGTTGTGTGGGGGAGTGACTGAGCGACATATAACGACGGGGGATCGCTCAGGCACTGCGGGGGGTGGCGGAAATAGTCTCTGGCTCGAACAGCTGGTGGTCCCGCCGGTCGAGGTTGACGAAAATCATGTCGTACCGAATCGCGCAGCGAACGGGCTGCGGGGCTCCACGCGGCTTGCGGAGGCACCGGTAGGCACGTACTTCGTCGTCTTCTTCACGTGCGACAACAATGGGGTCGCCGAACAGAGTGACCATCAGCGAGTCGCCACAGCGGGGGATGGCAGTGACGAGATCGATGAAATGCCAGCCTGATCGGTAGGCCGTGGCCATTTCCCGCCGGAAGGTCCGGTCGTCCGGCGGGATGGTCATGCGCCCTGACGAGTCGGTTCGGACCAGGCGATGTCACCGGGCTCGGCTGCCGCGTCGACGCTCCATGCGATGTCGCCCGGCGCCGATGCCTGGGTGGACCAGGCAATGTCGCCCGGCGCAGACGCCTGGATGGACCACGCGATGTCACCCGGCACCGACGCCTGAGTGGACCAGGCAATGTCACCCGGCGCAGACGCCTGGATGGACCACGCGATGTCACCCGGCACCGACGCCTGAGTGGACCACGCGATGTCACCCGGCGCAGACGCCTGAGTGGACCAGGCAATGTCACCCGGCGAGGATGCTGCCTCGCTGCTCCAGGCGATGTCGCTGCCGCTCAGTACCCCGAGCCCCAGGGCCGCGACGAACGAGGCGGCAAGCGCCGAGCGAAGCATTCGCTTATACATAGTCGGCTTCGTCCTCACTTGTGGATTCTTCTCCCCCGCACCTAAGACGATGTCTCACCTGGGCACACGAACACCACCGAGTCGATGCATCATGTTCCTGCATGTTCAGGAACCTGGGGGGTGGAGAATATGGTCATAAGCGATACAAAGCCGACACATCCTCATGGGATCACCGAACTATGCGAAGCGGGAGTCCGTCTCTACGCCGGCGCTTTGCGCTCAGGACGTATCGCCCGAAGCGAGGTGGAACCGGCGCCCT
Source organism: Streptomyces sp. NPDC088246 (assembly GCF_044741025.1). Taxonomy (NCBI): domain Bacteria; kingdom Bacillati; phylum Actinomycetota; class Actinomycetes; order Kitasatosporales; family Streptomycetaceae; genus Streptomyces; species Streptomyces sp. NPDC088246. The sequence continues at coordinate 37,931 of NZ_JBIURV010000041.1, read as the reverse complement.
GCCTCATGGACTTCGCCCTGCTGCACCCCGACCCCGACGACCCCGACTGGCTGCGGCCCGTCCCACCGTCCGCCGCTCTGGCGAAGCGCCTGCACCCCATAGAACGCGAGATCCAGGAGCGCCGACGGCATTCGGTCCTGCTTGCCGAGTCCTTCGAGCCGTTCATGGACATCAGCGCACAGGACCCGCCGACCACCCACGCGATCACCGTGCTGGAGGGCGTCAACCGGATCAACGCGGCGCTCGATCTTGCCACGGCGGAGTGCCGCTCCGAAGTCCTCACCGTCCAGCCCGGCGGTGGCCGTAGCGAAGACCGCCTCAGCGAAGCCCTGGAAAGGGGCCTCTCCGTGGTGGACCGCGGTGTCAGCATTCGCACTCTCTATCAGCACACCGTACGTCACAGCCCCGGCACCCTGGCCTACGCCGAGCGGATGGCCGACAGCAACGTGGAGATCCGGACGCTTGAGGAGCTCATAGAGCGACTCATCGTCTTCGACCGCACGGTCGCGTTCATACCCGCCCAGGACGACCGCCAAGTCGCCCTGGAACTACGCCATCCCGGGCTGGTCGAGTATCTCGTCAGGGTATTCGAGCAGCTCTGGACCCGTGCGGCTCCACTCCTGGAAGAGGTCAAGTACGACCCGACCCCCAAGGGAATCAGTGGCGTCCAGCGCTCCATCGCACAACTCCTCGTAGAAGGACATGTCGACGACTCGATCGCCCGGCGCCTCGGCATGAACGTCCGCACCTGCCGCGCGCACGTCGCCAAGCTGTCCGCCGTCCTCGGCAGCAACAGCCGGGCCCAACTCGGCTACCTGATAGCCCGGTCGGGGATTCTTGAACAGGATCCGTGCTGAACGGGCCGCAATCGCAATACGGGGGAGAGCGACCGCGGCCCCGCGCCGGTGTGTGCGTGAACCGGACATGACGAGCAGACCCTCAACGCGTCCAGCCGAACTCAACTCGGTGCCCTCATCGTCCAGTCGGGCATAACGAAACACGCCGCAACATGAACGGGACACCCGCGCCCGCACCCGGTAGGCGGGTCCATGTCCCCCGCCGCCCCGTCCCGCTCAGTCGTCGCCGATGGTCCGCACCGAGGTGAACAGATAAACGAACAACGGCAGCAGAAGGCCCGCGATACTCAACAGCTCTTCCACGGCGTTTGGTTCCGCGCCCATGAGCCGCGGACGCCGGGCCCGGGAACCACACCGCGCCTGTACGCGCCTTGACCCAGCCCTCGGAGGGCGAGTCGAGTGAGAGCCCGAGTACGTCGCCCCCGCCCATCCCGGCATCCGCCTTGCGCAGATCGACGCCGGGCCGAGGCACTCAACGCCTCCGGGCGGAGCCATCAGCTGACCCATGTCGTGGAATTCCGGCCAACCGGAGCTCGCCCTCTCACCCGTCGTCACCGCGTTCTCTCGATGGTCGGCTGCGCGGCCGGTGCGGCATCAGGTCGCGGACAGCCGCGTCACCTGCCCCCACGATCGGCAGCGGATGCGGCTGCGGCTGCTCACCTTCACCCGGCTGGGCCGGGAACTGGATCAGCCGGCCCTGCTGGACGGAGAAGTCTCCGGTAGAGGGGTGGCTCGACGCCTCGGGGCCTTGCGGGTCGGCCGCGCGGGCATGTTCTTCCCAGCCTCTGCGGTACCAGCGCACCTGATCCTCCTCGACCTCCTCATCGGTAAGGATGCGGACGCGATCAATACCCGCCTCCTGGACCTTGTGGCCGAGTTCGATCAATAAGGCACCCAGCAGCTTTGCCACACGCGCCTCTTCGGCCGGACCACTGCCGCCGCCCCCCTCGTTCTCCATTCGCGCACTCCCTCACGCCCCCCCACAGGGCTGCTGATCCCCTAACTACCTTCCGACAGGAACTGCGTCGCGACTTTCACAAACATCTCCCGCAGCTCAGGGGGCACCCCCATTCTCAGGGCGGCCTCCTCCGGCGTCAGACGCGGGGAGTCCTCTCCGCACGCCGCCCGGCGCCCGGCGGTGACCGGAAGATCGTCCTCGGACAGCCGCCCGGACCGAATCAGCATGTCCCGCAGCGGCACGCCAAGTACCCCTGCGAGGCGCCGCATTGTTTCCAGATCGGGCATGCTCTGCCGCTGCAGCAACCGGCTCACCGCAGCCCGGTGCACCCCCGCGTCGTCGGCCAGCTTCGACTTGCCACCTCCGCGCGGACTGTCGATGTCGTACCCCCGGCGGCGCATCAACCCCTCGACCCAGCCGGCAAACTCCTCCAGACCGTCCGCACGGCTGCGGACATCGTGTCCACGGTGGCTCTGGTCCTTGCGGGCACCTGCCCACGAGTTTGATCCCATCGTGTCGCTCTCCCCTCGTCGCGGGAACAGCGTACCGATCGCGCGCGCACCCATACGTGTGCGCGCTCGCGCGTAGTTGTGGAGATCCCGTCAATAGGCCTCAATCAGCCAGCACTTGAGACATGTCGGCCCTCCCCCTCGACAGACCGTAGTCGCTTGCGCACGCGCTCGCACCATGCAACTCTGATCACGCATTCGCAATTGTCGAACGTATGTTCCCATGAGCGGGGAGGGCTTGCACGTGCCTGCATCGACGACAGCGTTCATAACGACCTTGACCTTGGGTTTCTCTCACGCGAGCGATGAGCTCGACTGGCGCAGAGCGGCCGCCTGTGCACATCTTCCACAGCGCTTCGTGTTCACACGGTCCCTTTCCGAAGCCGAACCTGTATTGCGAGCCTGCAATCACTGCCCGATACAGCAGGAGTGCGAGGCTGTCGTAGACCCCGCGCACACCTGGTTCGACGGAGTCAGCGGCGGTCGCCTCTGGCGCAACGGCCGCGAGATAGCGAGGGCCGCGAGATGACCGCAGGCAGTGCACTGTGGATCTCCTCGCTGATACGGCGCTTTCCCGAACTTCTGCAGGAACTCACCCCCAGCACCGGCGGTGGCCTGCGGGAGCGGCGCGGCGGCGGACAGACCGCCGGGACGGTCGCCCCCATGCGGCTCTACGTGTCGGACGCCATCCGCGACATCACCGACGGAGTGGTGGAGTTGGAGGAAGCCGTACGGGACCGTCTCGGTCTGCGCCGCCTCGCCGCGGCACCCGTGCCCGTACGACTCCGGCGGATCGCCGAACTTCTGGAACAGATCGGTCTCCACCCGGACCTGGCGGCGCATGTGGAGGACGAGACCCGCCGGATGGCGAGGCGTTGCGCCCGGGCCCTCGGGGATCCCGAGCAACTGGTCCGGGTCGCGGGACGGTGCCCCGCCTGCGACTGCGTATCACTGCGGGCGTTTCCGGAGCGGGGGACGGTGATGTGTGTGAACCCTGCCTGCCGTCACACCTTGGAGGAGGCGTCCGCTTCGTGAGCGCGACACTGATCTCGGGGGACCTCGCCGCGACCGAGGTGGAGGTGTCGCCCGCGACCATCCGCAAGTGGGTCCAGCTGGGTCACCTCGTGGCGGCAGGGCGGCAGGGCCGGCGGCTGCTGTACCGGCTGGAGGACGTCTTCGCGGCCGAGCGGGCCGTGCACCGCAGGGAAGGGAGCGGCTGAGAGCGCACGGCAACTAGGGTTCGCAGGGGTTCACCAGGCACTGGTGAACCCCTCTCCTGTTGTCCAGCCACTCTCAACTTCCTTTGTATTTCGCTGAGTTGCGGGATCCCATGCCTTCGATCACACTTGGAGCAGCGGCAGAGCTGCGCCCCTTCACAGGGGCGACGGCCTGCCGCTTCGTGTTGCCCGGAATCCCACTCCCCTGGGTCGCGACCGGTCACGCACGGACACCCGCCCATCCGCCCCTCCCGAAGGGAGCGTCCATGTGAGCATTCTGAGCTTTCCCGACGTGGAACGGCTCGTCGTCGATTTCCTCAAGGACCGGACCGAACTGGCCGGCACCGTGGTCGACAACCGCCCGCCCACCGGGTTCGACGGCACCCAGAAGGCCGTCCTGATCTCCCGCGTCGGCGGTGCCTGGGTCGACGACCTCCATCTCGACCAGCCACTGATCGACCTGGAGGTGTACGGGCCGGACAAGACCACCGCGCACGGTGTCGCGCTCGCCGCCCGCGCCTGCGTCCTGGAGCTGATCGGCACGTCGTACGGCACGGCCGTGGTCACCGATGTCAGGGAGGCCGACGGGCCCCGCTGGCTGCCCGACTACAACCGGCCGGCCGGCCATCGCTATCTCGCCACGGTCCGGCTGTCGATCCGACCCGCCTGAGCACCACCGCTCAACCCACCGTACGAGCCCTGTCCACGCGGCAGGGCTCACTCATGTCCCACCGATCGAGGAGTACATATGTCTGGCTTCAAGAACAGCGAGGTCCGCATCGCGGGCGCCGGTTCCGTCTGGGTGGCCCCGGCGGGCACCACAGTGACCGACACCCTCGCGGCGTCGATGACAACTCCGTGGGTCAACCTCGGCTTCACGTCCTCGGACGGCGTGAAGTTCAACAAGAAGGACAAGAACGACCCGATCGACACCTGGCAGTCGACGGCACCGGCGCGCTTCATCCTGACCGACCGCGACGTGACGCTGAAGTTCCAGCTGCTCCAGATGAGCAAGGACACGTTCCAGTTCTACATGGGCACGGGCAGCACGTCGCTCGTCACAGCGGGAAGCACGGCCGAGGCGAATGCCAAGAAGCTCGAACTGACCGGTGCCCCCGGCGGCCAGGACCAGCGGGCGATCGCCATCGACTTCAAGGACAACAACGGCACCACCGATCTCCGGTACCGCCTCGTCGTCCCGTACGCAGCCGTGTCCGACGTCGAGGAACTCTCCCTGGCCCGGACCAGCGCCATCAAGCTCGGTGTCACTGTCACCGCGCTGTCCGGCGACAAGCCGAGCGACCCGATAGCCACCTGGCTGGTGAGCGACCAGGCGCTCGCCTAACCACTCCCACGGTGCCCGGCGTGCGTGTCTCGAAGCACGCCGGGCACCGCCCTCCTCACCACATGCGAACTGGAGCCCCACATGGCTGGATTCAACGTCAACGCCGCCCGCGCCCAGCGCCTCGAAGCGCTCGGCCGGGCCTGGACCTTCGACCTCGACTCGGACTCGTTCGAACTGCCGACCGAGCTGTCCCGGGCCACCGCCCGCGGGCTGCGCGACCTCGACGACAACGACGTCGACGGCCTGCTCCGACTCCTGCTCGGGGAGCAGCAGTTCACCCGCTTCGAGCGGCATGACATCACGATGCAGGACATCGCGGCGATCCTTGAGGCGTACGGCAAGGAGACCGGGCTCGGCCTGGGGGAAGACTGAGCCTCGGCGAGCTCGTCGAAGAGCACGCCGAGGCGCTTGAGGCGGATCTGCTCCGCCACTATGGCGTCGACCTGCTCGACTGGCACCGCGGCCGGCTCTCCTCCCGCCGACTCGCGGTGCTCGTCCAGCACCTGCCTCGCGACAGCGCCCTCGTCCGCGGGACCCACGGCGAGGCCGCCGAATGGTCGGTGACCGACCACCTCCTGGCGAACGCCGTCGACCACCTCACGGTGGCGAACTGGATGTTCGCCACCGTCAACCGCGACGAGGACTCCGAAGCCCTCGACTATCCGGAACCGACCCCCCGGCCCGGCACCACCTCGGACGCCGATTCCACCGCCCCGCAAGACACCATCGTCACGGAGAACGGCATGCCCACACCGGCAGAACTCAGCGCCTTCTTCTCCTGACCGCCCGACGCCCCCGTCTCCGTTGCGGGCGGAACCCAGTCCGGCACCGCCCGCGCTCAGCCCGTGGGCGTCCGCTTCTGCCAACGCGTCACAGCACGGCGAATGCGGCGGCCCGTGCGCCACTTGGTGAATGCGGACCAGTCCCTTGTCTTCACGATGACGAAATTGTCCGGGTCACCGGGCTCCGATCCGAGCGTGTCCACAGCACCGAGGTGGACCAGAGGTTTGACGGACGGCCCGGTTCCGATGAAGACCCAAAAGACTGGATACCTGGCGGCCCTCCGTACCGTTCGTATGAAGTCAGCGCCATCGTGCGGCGGGCCGGTCAGAATCACCATGGCCAGTGTGTGGCCGCTGAGCCCGCTGGAAGACTTGGCGATCCTGTTCAGTACGGGCGCCAGATCATCCGTACCGGAGAAGAGCCGACCGTCTCCCCTCAATCGCGCGAGGCCGTTGTCCTTCTCCTCCCCTCTCGACAACTCGTGGAATGTTTCGAGGGTCAGCCATTCATTCGCCCAATTTCCTGTCTTCCCAGCCTCTGGGACAGGTATACCCACCGGCCTATTGGTGAACATCCATACACCCACATTAGGCCCACCAAAATATCGCTCGGATAATTCAATAGCGAAACATGCCGCCCCCTTCTCCACAGCAGGAATCCCCACCGTCGTACCGAAGGCTGATATTCCGATCGCAACGTTCACAACGCACCCCGCCCCTGATCGCCTGACCGAAATTCGCTCCGAGTCTTCCACCTGACGGCGTCGTGCGCAATGGGCCACGATGAAGTCCCGCACCTGAAAGCGAGCCCGCCATGGCCGGCACCGGAAAGCCAGGACCCGATTCACCGCATGCCTGGGATTGGGACACCCCAGATTTCGCTCGCCTGTACTTCAGGAAGGAAGAAGCGAACACTCTGGTGATGAAGGTCGCAGCCCTGAACCATACAACGGACCTCATGAAGGTCGCATTGGCCGGCGTGGCCACGGGACTGACCGTGATCAAGGCAGACTTCTCCCTCTTCAAGGTCGACGAGAAGGGGTTCTCCATCCTGGGAAATCCTCGCTACACCTTCCCTTGGGCAGAAGAGGGGGACAACTGGTTCTGGAAGAAAGCCGTAGGAAAGAAGAAGATCCAGGAACTGAAGGAACTGGAAGAAGATGCGCTGAAAGAGAAGGAGGAGCACAAGGAGCTGAAGAAGAAACCGGAAGAGCTCCGGAAATACATGGACAAGACTTTCTACAGGATGTCGCGTGCGGGCGGACTGAACAAGCGCATCAACCTCGCCCAGAACTCGGCGGACCGGGCAAACAAGGAAATTGCGGGGCTGCAGGCACGCCTTCGCGCTGCCGGAGATTCGAGCAGGTCAACGGTGAGCGCACGCAATCAGAATTTCACAACCACGCGAGATTCCATCAATAAACTCAGCCAGGCGCTCGCAGGGATCTGATCCGTCCTTCCGCGCCGCAAGGGGTGCACATGAATCTCAAACAAGCTGTCACCCAAGCGAACTCTGCCCTCAGTGGTCTCAAGAGTTCCCTGGACAGGACAGGTAGCGGTCTCGACAGACTTCAGAAGAGCACAGGAGCCGGCACGGCTGCCCTGACCCGGGTGAAGAGCACGTCGGACCGCCTTTCCACGTCGATGAGCAAGATGAAGACCTCTGTTGCCCAGGGCAGCAAGACATTCGACGGCATCAAGACCGCCGCTCGCGGAACCGACACCGCGCTGGGCAGGTCAAGAACCACCACTGACAAGTTCAAGTCCTCCCTCGACAAGCTCAAGTCCTCCGCCGACAAGACCAAGAAGGCCCTCCAGGACGTCAAGAAGCAGGCCGACGCGGTCGAGAAGTCCGTCGGGAAGGCCGGCAAGAACGCCGACAAGGGCGGGAAGTCCATGGGGAACCTGGGCAAGGGGCTCAAGGGCGCGTCCCTCGCGCAGAAGGGGCTCAACCTCACGATGGCGGCCAGCCCCTTCGGGCTCGTCATGACCCTCCTCGCCCCACTCATCTCGCAGTTCGTCAACATGGACAAGGTCGCGGCCCTGGTCAGGAAGGGTCTCACCGCCGCGTGGAGCGGCATCCGCAGTGCCTCGTCCTCCGCCGCCAAGTTCCTCGGTCCGCTCTTCAAGGGCGTCGTCAACGCCTTCCTGCTCCCCACCCGGATGCTCGTCCGCGGGCTCAACGCCCTGATCGGCGGCCTCAACCACGTCAAGTTCAAGGTCCCCGACTGGGTTCCCGTCATCGGCGGCAAGGGCTTCGCGTTCAACCTCCCCCGCATCCCCGTACCGCAGCTCGCCGACGGCGGCATCGTCCAGGCCCGCTCCGGCGGCCGGCTCGCGATCGTCGGTGAAGGCGGCGAGGCCGAAGCCGTCATCCCGCTCTCCAAGCTGGAACGCATGCTCGGCCACCACCCCGGCGGCGGCGCCGCCCTCCACCGGCTCGCCCAAGCCGTCGAAAGGCTCGCCGAGCGGCCCGTCCACATCGAGGTGGACTCGCAGACCATCGCCCGCGCGGTCCTCGTCGGACAGCGCAAGCTCGCCCGGAGGTGAGGCACTCGTGGCCAGAAATCTGTGGATAGGCAAGCCGGGACTGCTGCGGGAAATCCCGCAGGCAGCCCGGAGCTGGGATCGCAGTGCCGAACTCAACGTCACCGAGTTCAAGTCGCTGGACGGACAGATCACCGCCATCGCGCCCGCCCGTACCGCACGCAGGCTGAAGTTCTCCTGGGAGTGGCTGGAGCCCGCCGACGCCGATCATCTGGTGCGGCTCGCGCGGCGCGTGAACGGCCCTGGAATGCTGGGCCGCAATGTGTACGCGGGGCGGACCGTCGCCGTGCTCGATCCCGCCTCCGTCAATCTGCTCGATCCCTATCAGGCCGCCGCTCAGAGCACCCACCCCAGCGGCGCCGATCACTGGTTCACCGTGCAAGGGGCGATCACCATCAGCCCGTTCACCGACGATGTCGTGCTGGGGAGCTGCGAGGACGCCGCCACCCGGATCGGCTGGCGGCACAGTGTCTGGCCCGGCTGGCCCGTGATGCCCGGCATGAAGGTCTCCTGGCTGCTCCCGCCCGACTGGATCGCCGGACTGTCCACGGCCCAGCTGGACTGGAAGGACGTGGACGGGGGGTACCTCGCGACCGAGTCCGCGCCCGGTTCGACGGTCACCGGTACGGCTCCCGAGGGCGCCGCCTTCGTCACCCCGGTCGGCGGCCCCGGCGCCACCGGAATGACCGGACTGGCCGGCGCCTGCCTGACCATCGGTGAGGCACCCGTGGCGCTGGCACTCGGCGAGGGCTGCCCGGCCATGGCGGTGACCGGCTGCACCGACGTCCCCTCACCCCGTCTCCCGTACCGGAACATCGGCATCGACCTCGTGGAGGTGGCAGGTGCAGCCCTCTGACGACCGGCTCGACGCGGCTCTCGCCGCGCCGGAACGTACCCCGGTCCACTCCACCCGCCTCGGCGGCAAGGAGTTCGGGGAGCAGGTCCAGTCCTGGAAGGTCGAGCGCGCCTACACCACCGACCTCCCGGAAGCCATGCGGGCCTTCAGCGGCAGCGCATCGGCCCAGTTCGAGGCCCAGATCGCCGGCCGGGACGGCGAAGCCGCCCCGCGCCTGTACTCGGCATGGGCCGACCGCTCGACCGGTGACGCCGTGCGCCCCAGCCAGTCCGTCGTCCACGCCGCCGGCGTCAACGGCCGTACGCTGCCCGCCTTCCGGGGCACCGTCCGCTCCCGTTCCGCGATGTCGGGCAGCGACACCGTCACCGTTCAGGCCCTGGACGGTGCGGAGCGCCTGCGCGGACCGGCTTCGCTGCCACGTCCGTACCACGGTGTCCTGACCGGCCGGCGCATCGCCTCGGAGGTCTGGTGCGTGGACGAGCTGTTGCGCCAGGGCGGCATCCACACCTGTCCACCGCCCCGGGCGCCGCTGGCCGACAGTCTCGACACCGACCCTTTCACCGTGCTGTACGCCTCCCTGCACGGCGGGGTCAACGCGACGTACGGACAGCCCGAGAGCGTCCCGTTGATCGGCGACTACGACTGGGTCCGCGATGGCGCCCCCTTCGAGATGGCGCTGATGCCGAAGGCGGCCGGGCTCACGGCCTCCTGGATGCCACGTTCCCGGTTCACCGTCCCGGGCAAGGTCTTCCTGATGGAGTGCTGGGTCAACACCGCCCTGGCCAGAGGCAGCAGGATCGAGATCAAGGCGGTGCTCGACCGCAGCGGTGGCGCCTTCGGCTATCTGAGCGGAGTCGTCGACATCGCAGCCGGAACCATCAGGATCACCTCCGGTACGCAGGGTGGCAGCTACTGGTATTTCGAGTGGACGTCCAGCAAGCTGGCCGCGCTGCGGGGAAAGTGGCACCTCGGTTTCGTCTTCGACACCAGGGCATCGGGAGCCACCGCGCTGCCGACCGTACAGCCGCGCCTGACGGGTCCGGACGGCTCGTACTTCACCGGGTCCGCCGCCACGTACTCCGATCCGTCGGGCGCCCAACCGCGCTCCGAGCTCTACCGCATCGACCTGACCACCGACATGGCGGTGGAATGTCTCCAGGTGACCGACCGGGTCTGGACCGACACCCCTGCCTTCCCCCGCGACGTGTGGGATCAGAAGGGTGCGTGGGTCAAGGGCGCGGTGCTCGACGATCCCGGGCTGCCGCTCTACAACATGCCCAAGGTGTCGGGATCGCAGTGGGACGTGATCACCGAGATCGCCCGCGCGAGCATGTCCACCGCCGAATTCGACGAACAGGGTGTCTTCCAGTGGCGGGGTCCCGCCCGCTTCGGCAAGGTGCCCACCCAGCCCGATCTCACGGTCACCACCCGCAGGGACATCTCCTCGCTCACCGTCAGCGAGGAGATCGACGCCTGCCGCAACCACTGCGAGCAGCCGTACCAGGACTGGGGCGGCATCAGCAGCGTCGCGGGGAGCACGGTCGACGACACGGTGGTACGGAAGATCGACCCCGGCACTTCGGTGGAGGTCTCCTACGCCGTCGCCGAGGACGAGTTCGACATCGGGCCACTCGTCGTCCTCGACGACTCGGTGGTGAGCGACTGGCACCGGGTGCGCTTCGGCACGCTGGCGACCGGTGGCACAGCGGTCAAGGGAGTCGTCACGGTCAGCTGCCGCCGCGAAGGCCCGACATACATCGCGCGCTTCACCAACACCGGTACCGCGCCCGTGTGGACGGTCACCAAGGACGGCAAGCCGTCGGTACGCATCACCTCGCAGAAGGCGACCGCCGAGCCGAAACAGCGCCAGGCGGCTTGGTGGAGTCCGCCGAGCCAGCAACACTACGGCAGGCAGCAGTACACGGCCGCCGCCTCCGAATGGGTGCAGAACGGAAGCGCGGCAAGCACCCTGGCACTGACCATGCTCAACGCCGGCCGCTATCCGGTACCCGTCCTCGGCGAGGTCGAGGTGCTGCACGATCCGCGCATTCAACTCGGCGATGCCGTAAGGGTGGTGGACACCACGGGCGCGCAGCTCGACACCCTGGCATGGGTGGTGGGCACACGCACCACGTTCACCGCCGGAAGCGCGCCGCAGCAGACCCTCACCCTGCGCGGCACCTCGTACAACGGAGTCCCTCTGGACACCGGGCTGAATCCCGACGGGGCACTCGATCCGGCATACGGCACACAGCGTACGTACGCCGTGGTCACCGCCCAGTACGGGACGCTCGCCGACCTCCGGGCCGGCGAGGCCGACTACCGGGCCCTGCTCCGTGTGCCGGTGGGTGCGGTATGAGCGAGCAGCCCACCGAACCGCCCGTGGAGTCCGGCGGCGGTCAGGTCCCGGCCGACGGCACGGCGCCCGTGCCGATCGACAGCCCCGCCGCACGTGCGGGTGACGAGTCCACCGGGACGGCATTCCTGCCGCCGTCCCTCGACGGCTAGAGCTCTCCACGCGGCCCTGACCAGTGTTGCCGACCACCAGGAGGTCAACCTCATGTCCCTGCTCACCCCCCTCGGGGGTCTGCCTTACCCGCAGGCCACCGACACAGCCAACGTCCCACTCCACATGCAGTCCCTGGCCGAGGCGGTCGACGGCCGCACCGTGCTGCGTTTCGCCGATGCCGCCACCCGTGACGCCAAGGTGACCGCGCCGGTCGCGGGCATGCTGGCCTGGCTCACGAGCCCCGGCCGGCTCTTCCACCACACCGGAACCCAGTGGCACCCGGTCGTGCCCGGCCCTGTCCACAAGGCCAACTCGACGACGGGGAACACCGCTTCCGCCACCTATGTGGAAACGCTGGCGGCCTCGACCGGCGACCCCACCGCTGTCACGTTCACCGCTCCCCCCTCCGGTTCCGTTCTCGTCCAGCTCGGGGCGCGCATCAGCAGCAACGGCGCGGCGTCCGGTCTGATGTCGGCCAACATTCGTACCGGCACCACGCTGACCCTGGCCGCGGCCGATACACGGGCGGCGATCGTCAGCGGTACGAACCAGAGTTCCGCCTCCACCCAGTTCCAGGTCAGCGGGCTCGCGGCCGGTGCCGTCTGCACCGCGACCGCCGCCTACAAGTCGTCCACCACCGCGAACACCGCGACGTTCGTCTACCGCTTCCTGACAGTGACCCCGCTGACCTGACCCGGCCCGCGCCGGCCTGACGCGAGGAGCCCGCCCGTGGCCGCACCCCTCTCCCCCGCCGCCCTCGTCCGCGCCCTGCGCAGCGAGGGCGTCCGCATCGCCGTGCACGGCGACTGGCAGACCCACAACCGCAACCACAAGGGCCCCTGGGGCCCGGTGCACGGCGTCATGCTGCACCACACCGCAGGCCGCGACAGCCTCGCACTCTGCCGCGCCGGCACACCGGACCTCCCCGGTCCGCTCTGCATCGGTCTGCTCGCCAAGGACGGGACCGTCCACCTCGTCGGATACGGACGTACCAACCACGCGGGCAGTGGCTCGGCAGCCGTCCTCGAAGCCGTACGCACCGAAGCGGCTCTGCCCAACCCCGGCCCGGACGCCGTGGACGGGAATGCCCGCTTCTACGGCTTCGAGATCGAGAACCTCGGCAACGGCCGTGACCCCTACCCCGCCGCTCAGCTCGACGCCGCCGAACGCCTGGCCGCCGCACTGTGCCGGGCGCACGGCTGGTCGGCGAGGAGCCTGATCGCCCACAAGGAGTGGACCCGGCGCAAGATCGACCCGTCGTTCTCGATGACCTCGATGCGGAACCGGATCGCGGCCCGCCTCGGTTCGCTGCCCGCCGAGCCTGCCCCTCCCCGCTACGAAACCTTCCCGGGCGCCGCCTTCTTCGCACCGGGCAGGAACAGCCCGCTGGTGACCGCGGTCGGCAGGCGGCTGGTCGCCGAGGGGTGCGGACGGTACGCGGTCGGGCCCGGACCGGTGTGGGGCGAGGCCGACCGGCGCTCGTACGCCGCCTGGCAGCGCAGGCTCGGCTACAGCGGCGGCTCGGCCGACGGCATCCCGGGACGCGCCAGCTGGGACCGGCTGCGCGTCCCCTGTATGTGAGGAGACCCGCGATGACGCAGTCCGAGGCCGAGAACATCGCTCTGGAACTGGAGCGGCTGCACCGCTCCGTCGACGTCGGATTCGCCACCACACGGGGCGACTTGGCACTGCTGCTGCAACGCGTCGATCAGACCGACAAAGCACTCGGGGAACACGAGGAACGCCTCGACACGCTTGAAAGGGCCCGCTGGCCGCTGCCCTCGCTGGCCGCGGTCACCTCGTGCGCCGCGCTGGCTCTCACGCTCTGGCAGTCCTCGGGGAAGTGACCTCCCCGGACGCCGGGGAGATTGCCCTCCCCTGCAAAGAAAGGATACGGAAAGGTCAGGGCCCGTCCCCCGTGCGCTTCACGGGAGACGGGCCCTTTTCCTCGTACGTACGGTGCGGGTACGCCGGACCCGCTCAGCCCTTCGGCCGCTTCGGCCGCCAGACCACCAACGCACTCGTCTGCTGCACATCCTGATACGGCACCAGATCGCGCCGGTACGAGGCATGCACCTGGGCCTCACGCTGCTGCATCGCCACCGCCGCGCCGTCCACCGCCGCCGAGAGCTCGGCAACGCGCTGCTGGAGGGCGGCGACCTGGTTCTCCAGTTCGATGATGCGCTTGATGCCGGCGAGGTTGATGCCCTCGTCCTGCGACAGCTGCTGCACGGTGCGCAGCAGCTCGATGTCGCGGGCCGAGTAACGCCTGCCGCGCCCGGCCGTACGGTCGGGGGAGACCAGGCCGAGGCGGTCGTACTGGCGCAGCGTCTGCGGATGCAGGCCCGAGAGCTGGGCCGCGATCGAGATCACGTACACCGGTGATTCATCGGTCAGTTCGTACGGATTGCGTCGTCGGCCGTCCACCTCAAGCTCCCTTCGCAGCCTGGAACAGCTCCGCCCGCGGGTCGTGGCCCGCGGTCGCCTTCCGGTAGGCCTCCAGCGCGTCCCTGGCCTCGGTGCTGAGGTCCTTGGGCACCGTCACCTCGACGGTGACCAGCAGGTCGCCCCGGGTGCCGTCCTTGCGTACGGCGCCCTTGCCGCGGGCACGCATCGTACGCCCGTTGGGGGTGCCGGCCGGCAGCTTCAGGGTGACCGGCGGACCGCCGAGCGTGGGCACCTTCACCTCGCCGCCGAGCGCCGCCTCCGTGAAGTCGACGGGCACGGTGACCGTGAGGTTGTCGCCCTTGCGGCCGAAGACCGGGTGGGCGTCGACATGGACCACGACGTAGAGATCGCCGGCCGGTCCACCGCGCTCGCCCGGGCCGCCCTTGCCGCGCAGCCGGATCCGCTGGCTGTCCGAGACGCCCGCCGGAATCCTGACCTGCATGGTCCGGGAGGACTTCGCCCGTCCGCTGCCCTTGCAGACATCGCAGGGGTCCTGGGCGATGAGGCCCCGTCCCTTGCAGTCCACGCAGGGGTCGGTGAGCGAGAAGCCGCCGCCGGTGCCGCGCGACACCTGGCCGGTGCCGAGACAGGTCGGGCAGACCCTGGGGGTGCCGTTCTTGTCACCGGTGCCGGAACACGCCTTGCAGGGCGCCTGGCTGGACATCCGCAACGGGACCGTGGCCCCTTCGACCGCCTCGATGAAGCTGAGCGTCACCTCGGACTCGATGTCCTGGCCGCGGCGCGGCTGCACCCGTGTCCCCGTACCGCCCCGGTTGAACAGGCCGCCGAAGACATCACCCAGGCCGCCGCCGCCGAAACCGCCGGCTCCGCCGCCCGCGCCCCCGCCCTGGGTGCCTCCGAAGAGGTCGCCCAGGTCGAAGTTGAAGTTGCCCCCGGCGCCTCCGGGTCCGGCCCTGAAGCCGCCGTTGCCGAAGAGGGCGCGCGCCTCGTCGTACTCCTTGCGCTTCTTGCTGTCGCCGAGGATGTCGTTCGCCTCGGAGATCTCCTTGAAGCGCTCCTCCGCCTTGTCATCGCCCTTGTTGGCGTCCGGGTGGAACTCGCGGGCGAGCTTCCGGTACGCCTTCTTGATCTCGGCGTCGGTGGCGTCCTTGGGGACGCCGAGGACCTTGTAGTAGTCCTTCTCGACGAAGTCCTTCGTGCTCATCGACGTCCCTCCTTCCGGACGATCGGCCATGCGGCCGGCCCGTTGGCCGGTCGCATGGCCGGGCGGTGGGCCACGAGGTGGTCAGACGGGATGTCAGACCTCCTCGGTGCCACCGCTCTCCTCGTCGGTTGCCTTCTCTTCCTTGGCTGCCGCGCCCGGCTGCGGTTCGGCCACCGCCACCCGCGCGGGGCGGATGGTGCGCTCGCCGATCCGATACCCCGGCTGCAGGATCGCCACGCAGGTCGTCTCGGTGACATCCGGCGCGTACGAGTGCATCAGGGCCTCGTGGATCGTCGGGTCGAAGGGCTCGCCCTCCTTGCCGAACTGCTGCAGGCCCAGCTTGGCGACGACCGTCTCCAGTGATTCGGCCACCGACTTGAACCCGCCCACGAGCTCGCCGTGCTCACGGGCCCGGCCGACGTCGTCGAGCACGGGCAGGAGCTCGGACAGGAGACCCGCGACTGCGATCTCCTTGACCGTGGCCCGGTCCCGCTCGACGCGGCGACGGTAGTTCTGGTATTCGGCCTGGAGCCGCTGGAGGTCGCCCGTGCGCTCGTTGAGCGCGGTGCGGACCTGGTCCAGCTGGGCCGTCAGACCGACTGTCTGTACTGCGTCCCCGGCCGGGGGCGCCTCCTCCTCGGATGAGGAAGGGGCGTCCTTCGGCTCAGCTCCGTCAGGGGTGGCGCCGGAGGGGACGTCGGGCTTCTCCTCGAAACCCGGAGTCTCCTCGGTCACACCGCACCGCCCTTCGCGTCCTTCTCGTCGTCCACGATCTCGGCGTCGACGACGTCGTCGTCGGCCTTGGCCTGCTGGGCGCCCGGCTGCGGGTCACCCTGCGGACCGCCCTCGGCCTGGGCGTTGGCGTACATCGCCTGGCCCAGCTTCTGGGAGACGGCCGCGACCTTCTCGGTGGCGGTACGGATCTCGGCGGTGTCCTCGCCCTTGAGCTTCTCCTTCAGCTCGGTGAGCGCGGTCTCCACCTCCGTCTTCACGTCACCGGGGACCTTGTCCTCGTTGTCCTTGAGGAACTTCTCCGTCTGGTAGACGAGCTGCTCGCCCTGGTTGCGGGACTCGGCGGCCTCGCGACGGCGGTGGTCCTCCTCCGCGTACTGCTCGGCCTCCTCACGCATCCGGTTGACCTCGTCCTTCGGCAGCGAGGAGCCGCCGGTGACGGTCATCTTCTGCTCCTTGCCGGTGCCGAGGTCCTTGGCGGCGACGTGCATGATGCCGTTCGCGTCGATGTCGAACGCGACCTCGATCTGCGGGACGCCACGCGGGGCCGGCGGCAGGCCGGTCAGCTCGAACATTCCGAGCTTCTTGTTGTACGCCGCGATCTCGCGCTCGCCCTGGTAGACCTGGATCTGCACGGACGGCTGGTTGTCCTCGGCCGTCGTGAAGATCTCGGAGCGCTTGGTCGGGATCGTGGTGTTGCGCTCGATGAGCTTCGTCATGATGCCGCCCTTGGTCTCGATACCGAGGGACAGCGGGGTGACGTCGAGCAGCAGGACGTCCTTGACCTCACCCTTGAGGACACCGGCCTGGAGCGAGGCGCCGATGGCGACGACCTCGTCCGGGTTCACACCCTTGTTGGCCTCCTGGCCACCGGTCAGCTCCTTGACGAGCTCGGCGACGGCCGGCATACGGGTGGAGCCACCGACGAGAACGACGTGGTCGATCTCGGAGAGCTGGATGCCCGCGTCCTTGATGACGTTGTGGAACGGGCTCTTGCAGCGGTCCAGGAGGTCGGCGGTGAGCTGCTGGAACTGCGAGCGCGTGAGCTTCTCGTCCAGGTGCAGCGGGCCCTCGGCGGACGCCGTGATGTAGGGCAGGTTGATCGAGGTCTCGGTCGAGGACGAGAGCTCGATCTTCGCCTTCTCCGCAGCCTCGCGCAGACGCTGGAGAGCCATCTTGTCCTTGGACAGGTCCACGCCGTGACCGTTGGCGAACTGCTTCACCAGGTAGTCGACGACGCGCTGGTCCCAGTCGTCACCACCGAGGTGGTTGTCACCGTTGGTGGCCTTCACCTCGACGACGCCGTCGCCGATCTCCAGCAGCGATACGTCGAAGGTGCCGCCACCGAGGTCGAAGACGAGGATCGTCTGGTCGTCCTTGTCGAGCCCGTACGCCAGCGCGGCGGCCGTCGGCTCGTTGACGATACGCAGGACGTTCAGGCCCGCGATCTCGCCGGCCTCCTTCGTCGCCTGACGCTCGGAGTCGTTGAAGTACGCGGGGACCGTGATGACCGCGTCGGTCACCTTCTCGCCCAGGTACGACTCGGCGTCCCGCTTCAGCTTCTGCAGGATGAAGGCGCTCATCTGCTGCGGGTTGAAGCTCTTGCCGTCCAGGTCGATCTTCCAGTCAGTGCCCATGTGGCGCTTGACGGAGCGGATGGTCCTGTCGACGTTGGTCACTGCCTGACGCTTGGCGACCTCGCCGACCAGCACCTCGCCGTTCTTCGCGAAGGCGACGACGGACGGCGTGGTCCTGGCGCCCTCTGCGTTGGTGATGACGGTGGGCTCGCCGCCTTCGAGAACGCTGACGACGGAGTTAGTCGTGCCCAGGTCGATGCCGACCGCACGTGCCATTTCAATTCCTCCAGCTTGACTACTTGAGTGGAACTGACTCAAGGATGCACGACAGGCGCCCCAGTGTCAACAGAGTTGAGTCCAGCCGACTCAACTATCGTGCACGCACCTCACGCGCACAAGGAAATCAAGGGCGACACCCGCCCGCCCCGCGGGCCACGCAGGCCGCCCCATCATCGCGTCATGGGATCGTTCTGTCACAAAATGCCGTGAGTCACGCAAAACCGGCACCAGATCCGCCCGACCCCCAGGCAGGTGCGAACGATGCAGAGGCAGAGACAGAGGCAGGGGCAGAGGCCGGGCCGCATGCCGGGCCGCGCACCGATCCATATGCCGGGCCGCGTGCCGATCCGTATGCGGGCACAGCCGCGGGAGTGGTCATGGGAGTGGCTACGGGAATGGAGGCAGGCGTGGCCGTCGGCCAAGCGCGTACTGGACCTGACCCTCGGTTCGGTCCTGCTGGCCCTGGCCGCCCCCCTGCTCGCCGCGGGCGCCCTCGCCCTCGCGGCGCGGCGGCTCCCCGGTGGCGTGCTGACCCGCTCACCCCGGATCGGCCTGGGCGGCCACCTCTTCGTACTGCACTCGCTGCGCACCCGGCGACTGCGGCTGGATCTGCTCTCCCGGCTGCCGCACGTCGTACGGGGAGACCTCTCCCTGGTCGGCCCGGAGCCCCTGGCACCGGACGACGAGCGGGCCCGGGCCCCCGGAGTCGAAACCCATACCCCCGAAACCGCCACCACCGCCGCCGCGAGACACTGGCGGCAGGAACTGAAACCGGGCCTCACCGGCCTGGCGCAGGTACGCTCCCGCTCCGGAATGCCGTGGGACGAGCCGGCCCTGCTCGACCAGCACTACGCCGAGCACCACTGGGTGGGACTCGACCTGGCCATCCTGGCGAGAGCCGTACACGCTCCGCTGCGCAGGGCGATCCGCGGACTCACCCGGCACGGCAAGGCACACCTGAGCGACACAGATCACCGCCGGTGCGGCTACAGCGCGGCGGAATAAGTGGATAGTGTCAGCACAGACTGATTAAGTTACTGCTTAGTAATCGCCAGTATTCGCTTGTAGACGCTGGATCCCACCCTCGCAGGCCCGAGGAGCCCCCAAATGCAACTCGCCGCGATCATCGTGTCGCTGGTGCTGACTGTGGTCGGCGTTGCGCTCATCGCCCGAGCCGTCGCGCAGATCTACCGGTTCGTCAAGCTCGGACAGCCGGTCCCGGCAGGCAGCCGCACCGACAACCCGAAACAGCGCACGATCACCCTGGTCAAGGAGTTCCTCGGCCATACCCGGATGAACCGGTGGGGGATCGTCGGCTTCGCGCACTGGTTCGTCGCCATCGGCTTCCTGACGCTGCCGCCGACGCTGCTCCAGGCGTACGGGCAGCTCTTCAAGGCCGACTGGGTCCTGCCGGTCATCGGCAACTGGCTGCCGTTCGAGATGTACACCGAGTTCATCGGCCTGATGACGACGGTCGGCATCCTCGTGCTGATCGCCATCCGGCTGCTGAACCTGCCGTCCCGGGCCGGCCGCAAGTCCCGTTTCGCGGGCTCCAAGGCCTGGCAGGCGTACTTCGTCGAGTACGTCATCCTCGGCATCGGTCTGGCGATCCTGACCCTGCGCGGCCTTGAGGGCGCGATCCACCACGTCGAGGGCTACGACGCCGCGTACTTCATCTCGTACCCCTTGGTCCTCGCGTTCAAGGGGCTCGCGCTCGGCACGCTGCAGAACCTCATCTACTTCACCGCGATGATGAAGATCGGCATCTCGCTGATCTGGATGATCACGGTCTCGCTGAACACGAACATGGGTGTTGCCTGGCACCGCTTCCTCGCCTTCCCCAACATCTGGTTCAAGCGGAACGCGGACGGCGCGGTCGCGCTCGGCGCGCTGCAGCCGATGACGTCGGGCGGCAAGGAGATCGACTTCGAGGACCCGGGCGAGGACGACGTCTTCGGTGTCTCCCAGGTCGAGCAGTTCTCCTGGAAGGGCATCCTCGACTTCTCCACGTGTACGGAGTGCGGTCGCTGCCAGTCGCAGTGCCCGGCCTGGAACACGGGCAAGCCGCTCTCCCCGAAGCTCCTGATCATGTCCCTGCGCGACCACGCGCACGCCAAGGCCCCGTATCTGCTGGCCGGTGGCGGCAAGGACATGGAGGGCAACGAGAAGGCGTCCGAGGAGCAGCTGAAGGACGTCCCGGCCGCGGCTCTCGCGGAGGCCGAGCGCCCGCTGATCGGCACGGCCGAGGAGAACGGCGTCATCGATCCGGACGTGCTCTGGTCCTGCACCACCTGCGGTGCGTGCGTGGAGCAGTGCCCGGTCGACATCGAGCACATCGACCACATCGTCGACATGCGCCGCTACCAGGTGATGATCGAGTCCGCGTTCCCGTCCGAGGCGGGCACGATGCTCAAGAACCTGGAGAAGAAGGGCAACCCCTGGGGGCTCGCCAAGAAGCAGCGCGTCGAGTGGACCAAGGAGGTCGACTTCGAGGTCCCGATCGTCGGCAAGGACGTCGAGGACCTGTCCGAGGTCGACTACCTGTACTGGGTCGGCTGCGCGGGCGCTCTCGAAGACCGGGCCAAGAAGACCACCAAGGCCTTCGCGGAGCTCCTCCACATCGCGGACGTCAAGTTCGCGATCATGGGCGGCGACGAGAAGTGCACCGGTGACTCGGCCCGCCGCCTGGGCAACGAGCCGCTGTTCCAGCAGCTCGGCCAGGAGAACGTCGCGATGCTGAACATGGCGTTCGGCGAGTCCCTCGACGAGGACGGCGGGGTCGACCCGGAGACGAAGAAGCCGAAGTCGTCGAAGAAGATCGTCGCGACCTGCCCGCACTGCTTCAACACCATCGCGAACGAGTACCCGCAGCTCGGCGGCGAGTACGAGGTCATCCACCACACCCAGCTGCTCCAGCACCTCATCGACGAGGGCAAGCTGATCCCGGTGACCCCGGTCGAGGGCCTGATCACGTACCACGACCCGTGCTACCTGGGCCGTCACAACAAGATCTACACCCCGCCGCGCGAGATCATCGCGAAGGTCCCGGGCCTCAGGAACGAGGAGATGCACCGCCACAAGGAGCGCGGCTTCTGCTGCGGTGCCGGTGGTGCCCGGATGTGGATGGAGGAGCGGATCGGCAAGCGCATCAACAACGAGCGCGTCGACGAAGCCCTCTCCCTCAACCCGGACATCGTCTCCACCGCCTGCCCGTTCTGCCTCGTCATGCTGACCGACTCGGTCAACGGCAAGAAGAACGACGGCAAGGCGAAGGAGTCGGTCCAGGTGGTCGACGTATCGCAGCTGCTGCTGGACTCCGTGAAGACCCCGGCCGACCCGGCCGGCGAGGCGGAGCCGGTGGACGCACCGGAGCCCGAGCCGGTGAAGTAGCCAGGGCTGTCGTGCGACAGAAGCGGCCGGACCTGCCTCGGGGGCAGGACCGGCCGCTTCTGTATTCCCGCACGGCTACGCATGGGGCCGACCCCCCAGGGTTCCCCTAGGGGATGTCACAGCTCGGCCGCAATGGCGGGCAGGTTCCCCAGGCCCTCTCACCGCACCCGCGCAGACCAGGTACGTTCGATGACGTGGCTGGATTCAGGATCGGACGCGGCCGGGACAACCGCACCCCGCAGCAAGCGCAACAGCAACCGCGGCAGCAGCCGTACGGCACACAGGCACCACCGCCGTACGCCCGGCAGCCATGGCCGCCGACGGGAGGCAACGGCGCCCCGCCCCCGTACAACAACGGCGGGCACGGTGGAAACAACGGGCCCGGCGAGCACAACGGCGGCTACGGCAACGGCTACAACAGTGGCGGCCACGGCGAGCCGGAGTATTTCGGCGACCCGTACCAGCAGCCCCACCACCCCCACGGGTCCCCCCAGCACGGCGACCCGTACGCCAACTCCCCCGGCCATACCCAGGCGTTCAGCATCGGCGAGGACCCCTACGGCGACGGCAACACCTACCGCGCCGGCCAGGCCCCCGCCCAGCCCGCGGGCCCGCGGCTGCCGTGGAAGGACCTGCTCACCGGCATCGTGCTGCGCCCGGGACCGACGTTCTGGCAGATGCGCGACTACCCGGTCTGGGGCCCGGCGCTCGTCGTCACGTTCCTTTACGGCCTGCTCGCCCTCTTCGGCTTCGACCAGGCCCGGGACGACGCGATCCACGCGACGATCTCCACAGCGGTCCCCTACGTCGTCATCACGGGCATCGGCTTCGTCATCGGCGGCCTGGTCCTGGGTGCGGTCACGCACACGCTCGCCCGCCAGCTCGGCGGCGACGGCTCCTGGCAGCCGACCGTGGGCCTCTCCATGCTGATCATGTCGATCACGGACGCCCCCCGCCTGATATTCGCGGTCTTCCTCGGCGGCGAGAACTCCCTGGTCCAGGTCCTCGGCTGGATCACCTGGCTGGCCTCGGCCGCGCTCTTCACCTCGATGGTGAGCAAGTCGCACGACCTGCCGTGGCCGAAGGCGCTGGGCGCATCCGCGATCCAGCTGATCGCGCTGCTGTCGATCATCAAGCTGGGCACGATCTGACGGCATCCGACCATCTGAGGAAGAGCCCCCGACACACCGCGTCGGGGGCTCTTCCTCGTGCGGGTGCGACTGCTCGCGGATGACCGTGCCGCGCATCTCGGCCACGTGTCCACTCGGCGGTCATGTACAGGCAGTCGTCCCACCCGGAGCAGGGCTCACCCATCGGCATCGGATTCCACGCCATGGCGGCGTGGCCGACGCCGCACGACCAACCACCGGCCGCAGGCCGCCGGCTCTACGCGTCGAGAACCTGCCCGCTACGCGGCACGACGGGCTTGTCCACGCTCCACGGGAAGTTGATCCAGCGATCGGTCTTCTTCCACACGTACTCGCACTTCACGAGCGAATGCGGCTTCTCGTAGATGACCGCACTGCGCACCTCGGCAACGTGATCGATACAAAAATCGCGCACCAGCTTCAGCGTCTTCCCGGTATCGGCGACGTCGTCGGCGATCAGAACCTTCTTGTCCGAGAAGTCGATCACATTCGGAACGGGCGCCAGCATGACCGGCATTTCCAGGGTGGTACCCACCCCGGTATAGAACTCCACATTCACCAGATGAATGTTCTTGCAGTCCAGGGCATAAGCGAGCCCACCCGCGACGAATACCCCGCCCCGCGCGATGCTCAGCACGACATCGGGCTCGAATCCGTCGTCGGCCACGGTCTGCGCCAGCTCACGCACGGCATGACCGAACCCCTCGTACGTCAGGTTCTCCCGCACATCAGCGTTCATCCCGGCATCACACCTGGGTCCGGTGGAAATTCATGAACGACCGCGACGCGGTCGGCCCGCGCTGGCCCTGATACCGCGATCCGTACCGCTCGGAGCCGTACGGGAACTCCGAAGGCGAACTCAGCCGGAACATACAGAGCTGCCCGATCTTCATCCCCGGCCACAGTTTGATCGGCAACGTGGCGAGATTCGACAGCTCCAGGGTCACGTGCCCGGAGAATCCGGGGTCGATGAATCCGGCGGTCGAATGCGTCACAAGACCGAGCCGCCCCAGCGAACTCTTGCCCTCCAGCCGCGACGCGAGATCGTCGGGCAGCGAGATGACCTCGTACGTCGAAGCGAGCACGAATTCACCGGGGTGCAGGATGAACGCCTCGTCCCCGTCCGGCTCGACCATGCGCGTCAGATCGGCCTGCTCGACGGCTGGATCAATATGTGGATAGCGGTGGTTCTCGAACACCCGGAAGTAGCGGTCGAGCCGCACATCGATGCTCGAGGGCTGCACCATCGACGCGTCGAATGGATCAATGCGTACACGTCCGGCGTCGATCTCGGCCCGGATGTCCTTATCTGAGAGAAGCACGCCCCGAGGATACGCAGAACGCGCGGGCCCGCCCCAATCCGGGACCGCCCCGCGCGCCTGTGACCACTCCTAGCGCTCCTCGAACACCACAGGCACGGCATGCCGAAGCCGCGCACAACGAGGACAGCGAATGAGCCGCCCGGGACCGATCCGCCCGGACCCGAGCTGCTGCATCGGGAACGAAGCGGTAGCGAAAACGTGCCCTTCGGCACAGCGGACGACGGTGCGCTCCATGGAGTCCATCAAGTCCCTTCCCCAACAAGCCTTGGACGAGAAAGCCACATTAGGGGATGAACGGGACGCCACTCCAGGCGGCACTCCGACCACCCACGCTACGCCCCCAACTCCCGCCCACGGCACCCGCATCCACCCTCCCTGGCAACGAAAAGGCCCCACGGCTCAAACGCCGGGGACCTGGCATGGGGTACAGTATGGAACCATGTGGAGCCGATCAAACGGCTCGCTTCGCGGGTGTAGTTTAATGGTAGAACATGAGCTTCCCAAGCTCAGAGCGCGAGTTCGATTCTCGTCACCCGCTCCATGAAAAAGCCCCAGGCCAGCGGCCGGGGGCTTCTTTGTTGTCTGGACCAGTTCAAGCGTCCCGCACCAGCTCTGCACCGGAGGGCTCCTCGCTAGTCTTCGCTCAGGCGGGGAGCAACAGCAGACTCGGCAGCGGCCTCGATCAGCAGGCGACCTCCTGGTCGCTCGCCGGAGTCGCGGCGGTCACACCTCGTCACCCCTGCCTCGCGGGCGTAAACCTGGCGACAAGACGTCAGCTCCTTCCCGCCGCAGCACCCGTCGGCAGGCCCATCAGTCCCGAAAGGTCTTGGTAAGGCGGCCGAAGAGTGAGATCGTGTTCGCATGCGCATTCAGTGAACGCGAGTTTGTCCGGGGGGATTTCGTGCCGTGGCTGTAACTGTGCCCGACTGGGCCGACACCTTACTTGACGTCATTGGTGTCAATTGGCCGAACGTCGATGAAGACGCGTATCGGGACATGGCTGACGCCCTCCGGGAGTTCGCAGAGGATGTGGAGGATGACGGCTACCTCGCCAATCAGCATGTACAACGTTTGCTGTCGTCTGGCTACGGCGAAGCTCTCGACGCGCTCGGCGGCCACTGGGGCAAGGTCAAGAACAAGCATGTGAAGGATCTGGCCGACGGCGCTCGCACGATCGCGGGTGCCCTGGACAACGCGGCAACGGCGATCGAAGCCATGAAGTATGCGGCTCTCGTCCATCTGGGGGTGCTGGCCGGTAAGGCGGGCATCTCCATGGCCCTGATACCGGTGACCGGCGGCCTGTCCATGCTCATCGGCGGGGGAGCGATCGCGGTGGCCCAGCAGGCCATCCGCCGGATCATCAAGGAGTGCCTGGAAGAGGTCGTCAGCTATATCGTCTCCGCTCTGACCGAACCGGCCGTCGCCGCGCTGGAGGGCATGGCCGCGGATCTGGCGGTACAGGTCGGCGCCACCATGCTCGGTCTGCAGGACGGCGTCGACATGAGCCAGGTGGGCCAGTCGGGCAAGGAGGGCTTCAACGAAGGTGTCGCGGGGGCCAAGGACTCGTTCCACCTCGCTTCAGCCGGTGGTCCCGGGGCCGCGCCCGGCAAGGGTGTGCACATCGAGCACTCGGAGCACGAGCGAGCCGGCACCAACCTGAGTCTGGTCAGCGTCGACGTTCACGGCAAAACCGCGGGCAGGCTGGCCAAGGCCGGGACGCATCATGGACGGACCCGGGGCAAGGACGACATCGCCAACGCCCTTGACCCCGTGATCGACAAGGCGATGAAAGCTCTCGGCAAGGCCAACAAGGCGGTGGGCGACCACCTCGGCGAGGGGCTACCGAAAGCGGTCAGGGAGATATCCGAGGCCCAGAAGAAGATCGATCTGGATATCAAGGACAGGCTCAACAAGGTACGCCGGGACGACGGAGAGACCGTCCCGCCCCCTGCCAAGGCACGCCGGGAGTCCGCTCACACCAAGGCGGACGCGCTGAAGAGTGCCGGGACGAGCCGCGCCGCAACAGCATCTCACTGGACAAGAAGACCTGCGAGAACGACCCGGTGGACGTCGCCACCGGCGAGATGACCCTGCCGCAGACGGATGTGGCCCTGCCCGGAGTCCTTCCGCTCGTCCTGCGCCGGACACATCTCTCCGACTACCGCTACGGCCAGTGGTTCGGCCGCAGCTGGGCCTCCACGCTGGACGAACGGATCGAGCTCGACCCGCTCGGCGCGGGTGCGGTGTGGTCACGGGACGACGGTTCGCTCCTCGTCTATCCGCGACTGCCGCTACCCGGGGACGACGACGGTGTCCTGCCCCTTGAAGGTGCCCGGCTTCCTCTGGTGCACGGCGGACACGACAACGGAGAGACCACCTATCTCATCACCGATCCGTACACAGGTCTGGCGCGCTCGTTCCGAGGCAGTCCGTACAACGCGTCGCCGGCCTACTGGCTTGGGGAGGTCGAGGACCGCAACCTCAACCGGATCTCCTTCTCACGCGCTGGTGACGGCAGCCCGACAACGGTCACTCACTCCGGCGGCTACCGGATCGATCTGGCCGTCCAGGACGCCCGGGTTCGGGAGATGTCCCTGCGTACGCCTGACGGACCGATCACCATCATGCGCTACGACTACGACCCTCTGGGCAACCTTGACGGAGTCGTCAACTCCTCAGGAATTCCCCTTCGTTTCACGTACGACGTGGATGCTCGGATCACGTCCTGGACCGACCGCAACGACTCCACGTTCCGCTATGTGTACGACGACGCGGGCCGGGTGGTCAGCACGATCGGCCCAGACGGCTATCTCTCCTCCACGTTCGCGTACGACACTCACCCGGAGACTGACGACCGCGCCACCCGGTACACGAACTCCCTCGGTGCGACCAAGGTGCACTACTTCAACTCCCGTCTCCAGGCGGTCGCTGAGACCGATGCGCTGGGCGGCGTCACCCGCCACAGTTTCGACCGCTACGACCGGCTACTCTCCCGGACCGATCCGCTCGGCCGCACTACCACCTACACCTACGACGAACGCGGAAACCCGGCACGGGTCGAACACCCTGACGGCAGCTCCGCCGAGATCGAGTACAACGAGCTGAACCAGCTCGCCGCAGTCACCGGACCCGACGGTGCAACGTCGCGGCAGGAGTACGACGACCAGGGCAACCCGACGCTCTTCACCCGGCCGAACGGCACGACGACCCGTCTCACTCATGGCCCAAACGGTCAGCTCACCGGAGTCGACGACTCCCTCGGCGCACTGGACCGGCTGCACTGCGACATGGCCGGCCTGCCGCTGGCGGTCCGCGGTCGGCTCGGCACGGTCACCCGCTACACCCGTGACGCGTTCGGGCGTGCGGTACGGATCACCGACCCACAGGGCCGCACGACCGCACTGGAATGGACCGTCGAGGGCAAGCTCGCCCGGCGGACGGATCCCGACGGCTCGCAGCAGTCCTGGACATACGACGGCGAGGGCAACTGCCTCGTCCACACCGACGCGGCGGGCGGCGAGACCCGCTACGAGCACACCCACTTCGACCTGGTCTCCGCCCGCACCACACCGGACGGAGCACGCCAGGAGTT
Source organism: Streptomyces sp. NPDC088246 (assembly GCF_044741025.1). Classification (NCBI taxonomy): domain Bacteria; kingdom Bacillati; phylum Actinomycetota; class Actinomycetes; order Kitasatosporales; family Streptomycetaceae; genus Streptomyces; species Streptomyces sp. NPDC088246. Next base: position 10,698 of record NZ_JBIURV010000041.1, on the reverse strand, counting down.
CACCCACGACACCGAGCTGCGTCTGACCCGTGTCACCAACCCACAGGGCCTGACCTGGGACTACACCTACGACCCAGCCGGCCACACCAGCGCGGAGACCGACTACGACGGCCGCACACTCAGCTATGTTCACGACTCCTGCGGCCAACTCGTCTCCCGCACCAACGGCCTCGGACAGACCGTCCGCTACGAGCGCGACCTGACAGGCCGCGTCACCGCCAAGGACGCCGACGGCGCGGTCACCCATTTCACCTACGACATCCACGGCCGGCTCGCCTCAGCGACGGGACCCGACACCGAACTGTCGTACGTACGTGACAACTCGGGCAGGGTCCTGAGCGAGATCTGCGACGGTCGCGAACTGACCAACACATACGACGAGACCGGACGGCGCGTCCGCCGTGTCACCCCGTCCGGGGCGGTCAGCACATGGTCATTCCCAGCCGGCCTGCAGGCCGAGCTGAACGCCTCAGGCCATCAGGTCGTCTTCGCCTTCGACGAAACCGGCCGCGAGACAACCCGCCGGATCGGCAACGCACTGACCGTCGAGCACACCTACAACCCGGTAGGCCGCCTGACCGACCAGCACGTCCGCGCACCCGGCGACCGGACCCTCCAGCGCCGCTCGTACACTTACCGCGCCGACGGCCACCTCACCTCGGTCGACGAACTGACCAGCGGACACAAACAGCTGGAGGTGACCCGGGCGGGCCGGGTCACGGGCGTCACCGCGGACAACTGGTCGGAACGCTACGCGTACGACGAGTCCGGAAACCAGACCACCGCGACCTGGCCCGGCACGGACGACGCCACCGGACCGCGCGAGTACACCGGCACCCGCATCACCCGTGCGGGGCACGTCCGTTACGAACACGACGCGCAGGGGCGCGTGGTCCTGCGCCAGAAGGCCCGCCTCTCCCGCAAGCCCGACACCTGGCACTACGACTGGGACGCCGAGGACCGCCTGGTCTCCGTCACCACACCGGACGGGACCCGCTGGCGCTACCACTACGACGCCCTCGGCCGCCGCACGACGAAACAGCGCCTGTCGCCGGACGGGGCGTCGGTCGCCGAAGAGGTGACCTTCACCTGGGACGGCGACACCCTCTGCGAACAGACCACCTCCCTCGCGGGATCCCCGGACTCCGTCGCCCTCACCTGGGACCACGACGGGGTGAAGCCGGTCACCCAGGTGGAACGCCGGCTCCTTCACCGGGCGGAGGTCGACCGCCGCTTCTTCGCGATCACCACCGATCTCGTCGGTACACCCCGCGAACTCGTCGACGAACAGGGCGAGGTGGCATGGCACACCCGCGCCACCCTGTGGGGAGCCACCTCGTGGAACCGCCGCGCCGACGCCTACACCCCGCTGCGCTTCCCGGGACAGTACTTCGACCCGGAATCGGGCCTCCACTACAACCGCCACCGCCACTACGACCCCGAATCAGGCCGCTACCTCTCCCCTGACCCGCTCGGCCTGATCCCGGCCCCGAACGCGGTCACCTACGTCGACAACCCCACACGGTGGATCGACCCGCTAGGACTGGCGCAGTGCCCGCATCGTGGCGGGGAGGACCGCCACAGTGTGGTGCTGGGGGTCAACCGTCCTGGTGGGCATTCCAACAACCTCGCCGCGTACCTGCGCGATAATGGAGATCCCGGGGCCCACACATACAATGACAGCAACTACGGTGACGAAGAGCCCGGCGGTCCCGTATGGATGACCAACGTCGCCTCCGCCGTGAATGACCGCGAGACGACACTTTCTATAACCCTGGACGGAATGCCTAATCGGGCCGGAGATTCCGGAAATTGGAATACACCGGAAACCATTATCGAAGCATTCAGAGTAGCCGTAGAGCGTGGTGATAATTTCGGCCTGGGGAACAGAGACCGATGGCCCGACGCAGGTAACGGCACGGCATGGGAGATGAGTGTGGTGGCCCGTGCGGTTCGAGCCTACGAAACCGATGTGGCCGATGGTTACGCCACCCCGGACGGGCGCCCATGGGAAGAAATATCCTGGTACTCGGAAAATGAGCGAATCCACATCGATAAACCAGACATCATGGAATTGAATCCCGAGTACCTCCGACTCAAGAGAGAGCAAGCAAATGGCGGCTGAGACTGATGCCAGCGTCCCCGAATCAGTTGTCAGGGAGTGGCGAAGCGTACTGTCGGAACCATCAGGTGTGATCGATCCGACCCTTTCGCAAGCGGCTTATGCGAATCAAAAATTGCGTTCACTCTTCCCGCTCATCAGTCACGGATCTCTTCAGTTCAGCCGCTGCACGCGGTACCCGTGGTCCCGGGACGTCCCTTCCCTCTTCAGGCGGCGCGACGGGCGCTACTCCGTCATTCGCATGTGGGAGACGGGTGAGTCCGGCCTTCGCGAAGTAGGCGTGGCGGACACAGCATCGGAGGCAGTCGCGCTACTTGCCGCGACCCTGCCCGAAGACTGGGGGCCTGCAACCGAAGGCACGGCTGACGACCTGTGAGCCCAGCCTCCGTACGTCAATATGGGCAGTTCATGACGAGCAATGAGGAAACCCGGAACGGCGCTGAGATTGTGGCTGCGGAGTGGTCTGCTGTGCTGGCTTACGGCCCTGATCGCATCGATCTGGCCGTTCCCTAAACTGCTTACGCCACCCGCCGTTGCGGCAGCTCTACCCCATGGTCGGCCACGGCGTTCTGTACCTGGGCCGGTGCACCCAATGGCCGTGGACCCGGGACGTCGGTACGGCCTATCCCCTGGTCAAAGGTGGTTACCGAGTCCGTCGAGAGTCTGATGACACTCTCCTCGGCGAGGTCGACACCGTCGAAGAGACCTATGAGTTGATCGCCGCCAATCTTCCCGACGGCTGCGGCCCGGCGGTCGACGGCTCCCCGGACGACGTGTGATCGCAGCGCCTCACCACAACCCTCGTGGAGGTCAGCCACTCTCGCTCTCGGCGTCGCTTGAATCCTGGTTCTGGATCACTTTTGGTGCAGGGCTGACGGACGGTCACCGCCGATACTCGCGCCAGCATTCCGCGCATCAACCGGTCCCACTGGACCTCGGTCACCACCAGCTGACGGCGGTATCGCTTCAACTCGCTGGGTCGCCAAGGCCACAACAGCGACGGCCATCGGTGCGCACCGCGGGGGACATCCGCTTCATCCTCGCCGCTCGTGCCCCATCCGTGCCCAGCCGAACAGACAACAGCGGTGAACAACGGCACTGCGAGACCACACCAGGCGAGCCCTCAGAGCGGCGTATTACCAGGTCAGTCCCCCTGTTCCCTTCGGGTGCGCCTTGCCGGCGTGAAAACATGGCTGCGGCGCCTGCCCGCCGATGCCGGTAGCTCGTTGGGACGTTGAGCCCGTAGGTCAGTCTGGTGCCGGGGCCGCAGAGGGGCCACGCACTGTTGCCATCGAGCACTTGCGACGCGAGGTCGCTTGAGTTGAGCGGAAGTCACCGAGGAGGTTCGACTGATGTCGAAGGTGTAGGACCCAGGCCAGTGTGCACGGCCTGTCCCCGCCTCAGCGTGCGTCGCGGGCAACTGCGGGGTGCGAATCCTGAGGTCGAGGCCCAAGGATTCCCGTTCCATCCGGGAATTACAGGCTGGGGAAGAGCGGAAGGGTGAATGCAAATGAATCCTCGATGATGCCTCGTCATGCAAACTCCCGCAGATGGGTAGCGCCAGCGGGTGATAGGGACTGGCCGCTGGAAAGCGGCAGGCGCCGACCGGACAGTGCTCGCCGGTCGGGAGCACACCACCGTCCCCGGGGTTCAGAGGACACCCAACCCGGTCGTATCTCACTCATGCGGAACGCGACAACCCCGATGAGGTCCAGGCAGTGATTGCTTGGTAAGCCGACCGCAAGGAAGGCCCAATACCTCAGCGGGCGCAGGAGGATCCAACAAGCCAATTCCGGTGGCCGAAAGGAAGCAGGAAAACGGATACCGTATCGCCGACAACTCCGTCGGTGGTTTCCGTATAACTGGCCGGATAGGGGCCTGTGCCCCGACCTGAAAGGGTGCTGACGTGGATCTGGTGAGCCTGTGAAGCTCGACTGCCGATGACACCGGAACCGAAGGACAAGTTGGACACCATGACGACACGCGCGACGGGGACGGCGCCGTCCGACCCCGACGTGTCCGGGCCGACTCGGTGAACGGACCGGAGGACGGGACCACCGACTGGGCATCGATCGACTGGCGCCGGGTCGAGGACGACGTACGGCGTCTGCGGCAGCGCATCTTCACGGCATCGCAGGCAGGAGACTTGGCCAAGGTCAGGAATCTGCAGAAGCTGATGCTCCGCTCCCGCGCCAACACGCTCGCGACCAGCGAAGCCGGGTAAGCCGGCCTTTGCGAGTCCGGCGACTGCATCAGCGAGGCTGACTGGCGGGTTCCGCTTCTCTCCGACAAGTCTGACCACCGTCTCCACCACCTCGTGCGGCAACTCCCTGTACAGCCCGCACAGGTACGAATCCGGGTCGATCACTCGCACTCCACGCTCGGCCAAATCACCGGCAGGTAAGTCGGCAAGGTTCCACGTGATCAGCGCGTCGGCACCGGCCGCCACCGCTGCCGCCGAGTGATGCCGGTCGTCGGGGTCATCACCCGGCATTTCATCCACGAGGGGCCCGTATACCGCCGCCTCGATCTCGCAGTCGGGGAAGAAACGCCGGACGGCTTGGGCAACTGCGGCAGCCGACTTCGCCGAACGCTTTCCCTCCCGGACGATGACCCGCTCCCACTCCGCGAGCAGCCGTTCGGACCACCCGATCTCGTGGATAGCGTCCTCGGTGAGGGCCAGCATCACGTCCATGACCGAGAACGGAAACAGGACGTTGGTGTCCACAAAGACCCGCGCTGCCACGCTCCCCCTCTTCCTTCACTTCGACGGCTACCCGTAACGCCCGGATCAATAGGGCAGATCGACACCCTCCAAGACATCTGCGATCTGGCGCCGCCCCTCTCTGCGGCGCTCACGCTGCCGCTGGAACGCCAGCACGTCCGCAAGGCGGACCACCCGGTGGCTGCTGCCCGGCAGGTTCGTCGAGGGGATGTCGCCGGCATCAAGCAAGCGTGCGACGAACGGCCGAGACAGACCCAGAAGCTCAGCGGTCTCAGCGGGCGACAGCTGCACCTCGGACGCCAAGACCGTCACCGCATGCCCACGGGCAAGCTCACCGGCCGAGGTCAGAAGCAGGCGGACCAGTTCCCCAGGCAGCACGAGTTCGCTGCCATCCCGGGTGCGCACCAACACCTCGACCGCCTCCGGCGCCATCCGAGCAGTCGCCGCGAGCGCGCCCTGGTGCGAGGGATCCGGCTCCACCTTCTCGGCACGGGCAAGAACGCTGGAACGAGCCATGGTCGCCTCCAATCACTGACCCCACCGAACGATTCATCTGAAATAACTGTAACCGGGGGTTCGGCGCGGGCAATCCCAATGGAGACGGGATCTGCCGCGTCCCGCCGGAGCGACTTGCCCTGCTCACCGATCTGCGGGCCATCGACCCGTGGAGGCCCTCCGAACGGATACGTGAGCAGCACAGGCAAAGCTGACTGCCCCGGGCGCTCGGCGACCACCGGCGGGTGCTGGCGGTGCTGAGATTCTCGGAAGGAAACGGCTGGCCCCGGCCGGCGCCGGGGCGGCGAAAGGCTTGGCGTGCGGGGCCGACGGAACGGGGTAACGTCTTTGTCATGTTCTTCCAGACGCCGATTTACGAGTGCGAGTGTGATGGGCCCCTGCTGACGTCCCTCGACGTCGCCGTGCCCGCCCCCCACCGATAAATCCGTAAATCACTTCACATCAATCCGGGAGAACCCATGACCGTGAGCAAGAACATCAACAACCCCGTGGGTATGGGCGGCGGCCAGCGCAAGAGGCTGTCCCGCGCCGAACGGCAGAATAATGGTCCGCACCGCAACCTCGACCGCAAGGGTGCCGCCGACCGGAAGGCGGAGCTGGTGCGCAAGATGCGCGAGAAGGCAGGCGCAGCCGAGGGCGCAGGGCAGACGGGCGACGACACCTCACAGAGCTGACGCACCGCCGCCGCAGGGCGGCACCGCACGAGGCAGGGGCCCGGACCGCGACGCACGGTCCGGGCCCCTGCTGCCTGCCGTACCGGGGCTCTGCGGCCGTACCGGGCGCGGCCAGTCCCGCTCAGCTCTCGGCCCACCACCCGCGTCCAGCCGACCACCCGGGGGTGGGCGTGCCACTACGTGCCAGTCAGGGCGGTGAACAGCGGTCAGCAGAGGCCCGAACGAAGCCGCTGCGGCACGCCCCCAGGGGCGCGTTTCCCCAGCTCAGAGGTGGGTAAGCCTACGCGGTACCGGGTGATTCCCAAGCTCAGAGCGCGAGTTCGATTCTCGTCACCCGCTCCACATGAAAGCCCCAGGCCAGCGGCCCGGGGCTTCTTTGCTGTCTAGACCTCTTGCCGGACGGCGTGCCCTCCGCGTGCCCCATCTTGCGCAAATACGCAGCCCAGAGGGCACGCGCCGCACTACATGGGTCGACCCGTCGCACGCCCACCCCGCACCACGAGACGCACCCCAGGTGATCCGCGCCACACGCGAGTGTGGGGCGACAAGTTCGCATCCGCCAAGGACAGGTCGGGCCCACCTGTAGACCTACCGCCCGGGCGGCCCGACAATGGCGCGAAATGATCACGCACGGCAATTATGGCGTGACGTGTTGTCAGTGGTGAGTGTTTTCATGGGGCCGTTGTGCAGGGAGGCATGACTCAACTGGATGGGGGACACGGCCGTGCCCGTGATCGAGCAGTACGTGAAGTCGGACGGAACCGTGGTGAGGAGGCATACCCGTCTCCCAGCCGGCGCCCGCCGGGAGACTGCCCTCCTGGGAGCGGTCGTGGCCGGGGTGTTCATCCTTGGCAACGGCAACACCGTCATCACAGGCGCCGATACGCAACCGACGCAGTTCCGGTTACCGCGGCAGCAACCACAGCAACAGCAGCAGTCGCCGGTGGTCTACCCGATCAAGCGGCCCGAGTGGGACAAGCCTGCCGCGCGGCCAACGCCAACTGTCTCGTATCCGATCGTCTTTCCCAGCCCGAGGAGTGGACGATGAGCCGGCGTCCGGTCCGGCGTCGCCGGAGCAGTCGACCCCGTAAGCAGAAGGGATCCGATCTTCAGTTTCTGTTGATGATCGGCCTGGTCGGTGCGGTGGCGTCCAGCCTCATCGCGTCGGTGGCGTCCTGGGTGGCCGAACACCCGTGGGTCTTCGCGCTTCCGGCCATCGCGGCAGCGGGTATGGGCGCCGTCGGTGTGTACCTGCAGAGGAAGGAGGCCCGCCGGGATGCCATCCGAGCGCAGGGGCTCCGATACTCGGCAGAGCACTTGGATGGCCTGCACTACACCCAGTTCGAATACGCCGTACGAGACTTGATGTACCGAGACGGCTGCCGGGACGCGCAGCAAGTTGGCCGGGGCGGCGACCAGGGAGCAGACGTAAAGGCCACCGATCCCCACGGCCGCCGCTGGGTGATCCAGTGCAAGCATCGCAAAGACGGCGTGCGGGGATCAGCAGTCGGCTCGCCCGATCTTTTCGTCCTCAACGGCACAGGCCGCCAAGTACACGGCGGCGACGTTTTGGTCATGCTCACCAACAGCCGCTTCTCCAAGCCTGCCCTCGAATTCGCCGAGTCCCAGAGCCTCCACCTCGTCGACCGCCAACTCCTCGCCCAGTGGGCCAGCGGTTCGCGCCCTCTGTGGGAGCTACTCCGGTCTGTACCGCCTCCCCGCAAGCCCACCTCGCTCTCCTGATCCAGGACGCCGAGGTGCTGGAGGTGGCTACCTCCGACGAGCACCCGGAGCGTGGGCGGACCAGGGCTGCGTATCTGCGCGCGCAGGAGGTCCTGGGCGTAATCACGACTACGCCAGCTGGCCTCACGCTGCTGGTGCAGCACGGGCAGACGGCATATCAAGCAGTGTTCGGCGGCTAAAGAGCAGCGAAGGGGCTCCTCCGATCAATCGGCTCGGAGCCCCGGCCTGCTAGGCGTGAACCGCATCTGGCAGTACTCGGCGAAGCGCGCTACCCACGGCCGGGCCGGCTTCTGATACCTGGAATAGGTCAGCGCTGCTCAGATAGCGGTAGCTCTGCGGCGGATGGAAAGTTCCCGCCGCACGCAGCGCGCTGAGCGACACCGGCTCGTCGAAGGACATGGGGTCCTCCAAGGTCAGCCCGCTCGCCTGGACGGCCCCGTCCATGTAGGCGTCGTACTCGTGCCGAGTGATTCCTGTCTGAGTACGATGCGCCGACCAGACCTCCTTGGGCGAGGCCACATGGATCGAGGCGATACGCGCCATGCCCACCAGGGCCATGGTGGGCGCGGTCGCGTAGAGCAGGACTGGCGTTCCGGGGGGCGCGGCGACGCGTTGGCGGCGGACCTCCACCGTCTTGCTGCCGGCCAGAATCGCGTTGGCGAAGCGCGGGTGGACGGACAGCAGCATCGCGCGTTCCGGATCGTTCACGTCGTTTGGTTTCCCTCTTGGTAAACAGCCTGGAACAGCTCGTTGCTGATCTTGGACAACGAGATCAGTGAGCCCGGCGACCACGGTATCCCTCGCTCCCTGGCCAGCGAGGTCAATCGTCGCAGCGTCACCGGCTTCGGGAAGATCTCGGTATCCGAGAACCGCAGCGCCATGGCACGGCCGGAGGCGTCAGTGGCCTCTTGGACCTCAGCCCGACCATATACGCCCAGGTGTTCGAATTTCGAGAAGAGGGTGTCGGGTGTGTCGATAAGCACCTCGTCAAGTCGCGAACTGCCCACCACCATCTGGCCCTCGCCGGGAGAACGGCCCTCGCTGACGTACCAGAGCAGCCGAGCAGGGACGCTCTCCCCGCGGCGACCCGAAGAGCGGTAGTACACGTGCTCTCTGCTGATGCCGAGGGTTTCACTCCGCGGAATGAGCATGGCAGGGACGTTGAAGAGCTCTGTCGACCCACGCGGCTTGATGGGCACCAGGAAGGACGGCAGCTCGGAGTCGATCACCTTCGCCGGCCACCACGCCCGCTCCACCACCGAGGCCACTTCTGCGGGCATGCCGGCCTGGAGCGTGGTGGTATCCACGATTAGTTCGCGAGCGAGGTCGCCGGCCACTGCCCCTACCTCAGCGGCCGTCCCACAAACGCTCACGAGGAGGGCGACGAGTCCGCCACCGTGTTCGAAGAACCCGTCTTCTCCAGCTGCGGACCGGGCCGCTTCGGATGGATACGGATCACTGATGCGGATGACCTCAGCACCGCGGTCCCGGCCGAGACGCTTAAGCAGGAAGAGGAGCTGCCGGGCCAGTGTCTCTTCCAGCGGATGGCCGGCCGTGCGGAGTACGGGGACGACCAAGGTTCGCCCATCCAACGCCCATGCGTAGAGCGCGACCGGGCGTCCCTGACCATCCCGGAGCAGCTCGCGACGCCAGGCGACCACGCCCTTGTTCAACGCCCGCAGGCGCTCGGCAAATGCGGAGCCGTCGTCGCCACCTGACTGGTGGAAGAAGGCGACCAGTTCCTCCTCTGCGCCCGGTGCCACCTCGCCGGACCGGAACTCTGTCCCCATCAGATCGGCCGGGCGGTACACCTGGGCCTGCCGCAGCTCGTCTACGTGCAGCGTCACGGTGGAAGGCGAGACAACGTGGACGCGGGCGACCTCCCAGGCCACGTCGGTCAGGCGGGACAACAGCGAATCACGAGTGGCCAGGACTTGTAGACCGGCGCAGGAGGTCTCGGCCACATACCGCAAGCGGAGCCTGAGCTCAGCGTCAACGGTCAGTTCGGGGATCGTCCGAGTAGCGGCTTGGAGCAGCTCACGGCTTCGCCTGTCCACGTCGCCCGGCACAGGGGAAAGCTTGCGCAGGCCGGTCAGGGCAGCCTGCTGGTGTTGACGCTCTGCCGTGTTCGTGAGGTCCCTGATCTGGTGGACCAGCTGGGGCGTGTAGGCAAGCTCCACGAGGTCCGCCATCCAGCCGGCTTCCAATGCGCGGGACTCCTCCGCACCGGCTGAGTCGGTAAGACCACGCAGATCAGCGAACACGCCATGGTCAACCGTCACCACCAGAAGCGCGTCGCTCTCCATCTCCGTGAACAGGTCCGGATGGCCGAGGTCCAGCCACCAACCGTCCAGGACCTCGCCGTCACGGCCACGTCCTCGGACCTCGCCATCCGGGACGAGGCCCAGACTCCGCCACATCCCACTCAGGTTGTAGTCCCGCCGGCACTTGGCCTTGATCCCCAGCCGTTGCGGATACCTCTCCCTGATGCCTTCCACCAGCTTCCGGGCGATTCCCCGGCCGCGCTGTTCCTCCGCTACACACAGGTGCGCAAGTCGGATACGGGCGCTCCTCTTCGGCAGTCCGAACAGCGCGTAGCCGAGCACCTCGTCCCCTTCGACGGCGGTTAGAAGGCCCCCGTCCTCCGCCGCTTTGCGGTAGGCAGGAGGCGTCAGGAGCCCCAGCGTCTTGGTGTAGCGATCACCAGGGCTACCGCCTTGTCGATCAACTCGTCCTGCGCAGGCGAAACGGAAGCCAACTTGATCACCACTACTCCCCCTCCAGTTGTGGGGGGGGGGGGGGGGCCCCCCACCCCCCCCCCCCCAAAAAAAAAAAAAAAGCAAAAAAAAAAATATGCGTGTAATGGGGGTGGGGGGGGGCCCGGGGGTGGGGGGGGGGGAGCGCCGGGCTGGGGGTGG
>NZ_JBIURV010000040.1:0-53809 GCF_044741025.1 Streptomyces sp. NPDC088246 | reverse complement strand
TCCGCCGGGAACGTCCCGCTTCGCGGGACGTTCCCGAAAACCAGGACCAACCCCTACGAACCAGCCCCGCCAGGCTTGACGAAACAGATAGGGGCCCCCCTGAGCCCTGGGCAGGTCACGCCGAATCCGGTAGCAACGCCTGCATTCGGTCTCTACAGTCGCCCCATGGCCACCGAGGACGAGAGCCCAAGTCCGCCAGACATCACCGTGATGCTCAAAGAGCAAACCAGTGCCTGCAAGGCAGCACGCGACGCCATCGCCGCTGGCGGCGAGGTAATGCTGTTCGACGGACGGCCGCCACAGTGGATGGTCTTCGGCATCGCTGCGTCAAGGCTGAGATGGTCGTTGAAGATCGGACTGACGACCCTCGGCCTCGACGAGACCGTGGAGATTCTCCGCGCTCGGGACCGCGACGAGCAACTGCGTACCGGCAACATCGTTGCAGCAGACCGATCTTGGTTCTTCACCCTGTACTTCGACGCCACCGGGACCGAGCTCCTGGCATGCAGCGGTGCCAAGAACGAGCGTCCCCCGCGCAGGAACGCTCAGAAGCTCCAGCTGTAGAGGCCGCCACCCGTGCTCACCGCAGACGCCGCAAGCCGGGCAACTCCTTGCAGGACCGCCAGTAGATCATCGTCGGTCTTGTCGTCCCCGTCCTCAGACCGGAGCCGCGTGGTCCAGCGCCCTGCCAGCTCTTCCAGTTCGGCCGAGGTCGCGTTGGCCAACGCCCGGGTCAACCGCTGCGGCAGAGCGAACACCTCAACGCCATCGTTCAAGGGTGCAGTGACCCACTCCGGCCACGGCCGCCACGCATAGATCTGCTCAAGAGGCGGTGCCTCGGCCGAAGGTTCCTCGAAGTACATGTCCCATTCGGCGATGGCACTGTCCGGCTCGATGAAATGGCAGGTCACGGACTCAAAAGCGTCACCAGGTCCCCGCAGGCGTGTCGCAGCAGCGGTCTCGTCGTCGGCGGCGAGGAAGAACACTATGTCGTGGGCCATCTGAGCATGATGCAGCCTGCCGAGCTGACGCGGGTGGCGGAGATCGAGGTCAGGTGACATCTGTCTCGACCAGTCACATGCGGCTGAACCCCGCTCTGGACTGCACGGCTTCTGTCAGTGGCCTCTGTCAGGATCCCCCGGTCAACATCGTGATCAGGAGAGACCATGGGCACTTGGGACGTCGGCCCCTTCGACAACGACACCGCGGCGGACTTTGGCGGTGACCTTGATGAGGTAGCTGCAGGCGAACGTGAGGGCATCGTCCGCAGTGCGCTCACACGCGTGATCGACACTGCGGCTTACCTCGAAGCACCCGAGTCCGAGGTAGCCGTAGCCGCGGCCGCGCTCGTCGCGGCGCAGTGCCCCGGGGGTGAGCCGGCCGATCCAATCTATGGGCCGAAAGAGCCCCTCCCGGATCTCGCTGGCCTGCGCGATCTCGCCCTTCAGGCCCTCGACCGCATCATGACCGAACCGTCGGAACTGATGGACCTATGGGACGAGTCGGATGGCAGGCCCTGGCGCGCGAACATCCGCCGCCTGCAGAACGTGCTCCTGCCACAGTCATCGGGCGAACAGCTCAGCCTGATCTGACCCACCCCGACCCGCACCCGTCCTACCCGGAAGGTCACTATGAGCTGGGACGTCCTTCTCATGCGTCTACCCGCCGACGTCACCTCTGTACACGAGATCCCCGCTGACTACACCCCGGAGCCGCTCGGCCGGCGCGACGACGTACGCGCAGCTGTCACTCAGGCTTGCCCCGAAGCTGACCTCTCGGACCCAGCCTGGGGCGAGCTTTCCGGCCCGACTTGGTCCGTCGAACTCAACATCGGGTCGGAAGATCCGGTGGACTCGATCATGCTCCACATCCGGGGCTCCGGCGGCGGCGTGCTGACGGACGTCTTCCGTCTTGCCGAGGCTCTGCGGTGCAAAGTGCTCGACTGTGCGAATGGGGACCTGATAACCCCTGGGCATACGTCAGGCTGGGAGGAATTCCAGGAGTACCGGGATCGAGCGCTCGGACCCTCTCAGTGATACCCCCTGGTCGCAGCACTAGCATCCGGCCCATGCACCCTGAATCCCGATCGAGCCTTGATGGCCTGCTCCCGCCCGGTCGGATGGTCACATCCGATGAAGGCGACGGAGATCGACAGCCCTTGTGGCTTAGTGACGGGCCAGCCGCTCCTGAGCTGTGGACGCGGATGCACACCGAACACCCACGTTCCGGCTTGTGGCCGCTGCTCCTCGACGCGCTGGACCCGAACGATGGCGAGTTCCGCCCTTGGGCGTCCGGGGAGGTCTTCCCCGAGCAGATGTCCTCCCCGGCAAGCCATGATCCTGCCGACCTCCTCGCACACTGGTGGGCGACCTACACGGCCGTCGATGAAGACGACGACATGCTCGACGTCAAAAGGCGCCTCGCTGTTACGGCCCCCTTCGGACAGGTATGGCCCGGCCTTGCGGCCAGCCGCGAGACGGTAACGAACCCTGAGCAACTGGCCTCAGAGTTCGCGCAGGCGTTCCTCACCGACTGCCCGCGGACCCGTCTTGGACTGGTTGCCGCCCCATCCGGTGCCGAGGCGCTGACAGCCGTGGGCTGGGCTGGCCCCTGCAACTACGAAAACGACACTGCGAAATTCTCTGCGGTCGTCCGCGATTGGGAAAACCGATTCGGAGCCCGTGTCGTTGCGGTCGGGTTTTCCACGCTGCACCTCAGCATCGCCGCGCCACCGGTGAGCGAGCATGAGGCTCTGCTCGTTGCAGCCGAGCACTTTGCGTTCTGCCCTGACAACATCTGGCAAGGCAGCAGACCGTACACACTGGCCGCGTATGCCGAGCGGATCACTGGCGCCCACCGCTGGGATTTCTGGTGGGACTGATCCGCCATCCGGTGGGTGACGGCGCACCTGATTGGTCGCGACGGAGTCGGTCATCGGGGGCGACGGGGCAGCGGGGTGACAGCGCGGGCATCGTGAAGGGCGGCGCGCAGGAGGCCGTTGTCGATGCTCAGGCGTTGGATGGCAGCGATGGCGAGTTCGAGCTGTTCGGCGAGGTCGCGGTTGGTCCGTCGCAGCCGGGCGTTGTCGGCCTGGACTTTGCTGTAGGCGTCGGCTGCGGTCGTGCCGCTTGGCGTGCGCGCGATGGCGGCCAGCTCGGCACAGATGTCCGGGTAGTTGCGGCGGAAGGTGGTGTTGGCGAGGCCGAGGCGGGTGGCGAGGGCCAGCACGCTCGGACGTCGGCCGGTCTCGGCGGTCAGGCTGTCGATGGAGGCGTGGACGTCGGTGCGGCTCGGCAGTGGGTGGCGGTGGGCGGTCACTGGGCGGCCCCATTGGCGGTGAGAAAGGCGTGGATCGCGTCGCGGCGCCGGGCCAGGCCGGCGTGCAGCAGCGGTGGGAGGACAGGGCGGCCGCGGAGCCAGTGGTCGATGCGGTCGGCCTCGGCGGCAAGGGTGGTGGTGTTGTCGGCAGTCAGCGCAACGTTGCGGCATTCCAGCGGTTGGCAGTCATGCGGAACTGGACCCGCTCGGCCTCCGGGGGCGGAGCGGGGGCGGCACAGCGCCTTGTCCGGGTTGAAGACACAGGTGACGTAGGCGCCGGGGCAGCGACGACCGCGACGGCCAGAGCCAGGGCCGCGATCGTGTCGGTGGTGGTCATGGAGCAGGACGCTATCGCCACCACACGTCACAGGTCAGCGCCCTGGAGATATGGCCATCGACGGGGGACGTCGTTCAAGGTGGGGCGATGAGCACACTGCGACCCGGTGACATCACCGACGAGATGATCCAGGCCATGGACACGGCCAAGCGGCACGGACTGCAGAAGGACTTGCGGGCCCTCGCCGCCAACATCCGTGCCGATGCCGTAGGCCGCTACGAGGGCGCGGAGCCCGGGTGGCAGGCCGGAGTCGAGTGGACGCTGCTGTGGATCGAGAACACCGCCGCCCAGCTGACCGAAGGCCGGCCGTAGGCAGCGGCGTCGGTGAGCGTCAGGGGGTGTCGCCGGAGTAGTGGAAACGGCACACCACACCCGGCCCGCCCGCCGGGCGGGCTCCCCGGGTCGGGGGTCGTACAGCGCGCGGCCGCCGGGCCAGCGGCCCAGCTCGGTCATCAGGGCGACGCCGTCCTCTATCTCCTCCGGCCGCCAGCCGGTGATGTCGAGCAGCAGTCCGTCCAGCGGTCCGCCGACCAGGGCGGCGTACGTCTGGTGCGGGAGCGGGCCCGGGTTGGGGTCGTCGTGGTCGTGGTCGTAGACCCGGCCGCGCAGCAGCTGCTCGTCACCGTCGTTCATCCGACCAGCCACCACCGACAGCGTGAGGTCGGCGGCGCCCGATCGTCCCGCCCCTCACGTACGCGGGCGTCAGACGCAGGGCAGACGGTCGGTGACGGGCCAGTCGATGCGCACCCCGCGGCGGATCAGCGCGGTGATGCTGTCGACCTGGCATGTGGGCGGCTGGTCCTGGGTGAAGCGGCGCAGTGCCCGGTGCACGCCGTCGAGCAGTTGGCCGTCGGCCATCGTGGGCGCCTGCTTCTGCAGTTCGTCGAGAAGCTGCCCGCCGCGCGCCGCACGGGACAGCGCGGCGTCGGCGAGCGGTCCTTCGGCGAAGCCGTTGCGTACGTACAGGCCGGGCTCGATGAAGGTCATGGTGACGGTCCTCGCCCGGCTGATGAAGACGGTGCTCGTTGATGTCGTACGGTCGGGATGGTGAGGGCTACCGGAGAGCGATGACATTCGCTTCCGCCGGGGGCCGCTTCCCGCCTGGCGGGCACCAGAGAAGAAGTTGGTCCGCTGCTCGCGTCCGGCGGGACGTGCGGCCGGGCGGTGACGGATCCCGCACCGTGTTGACCGGAAACGCGCTGTTCGGTTCTCCTGGCATTCCCCACGATGAGCGCGTGTCCAAGGTGAATCCCAAGGAGCTGTCGAGCCAGTCCCTCTACCGCAGTGCCAGCGGTCGTGGGCCACTGGTCACCATGTCGAGTGAGGCCGTGCAGGCCGTGGAACGTTTCGCGTGGTACTCCGATCAGGTCCGGCAGCACATCTTCCCGATCACGCTATCAACCCCGTACACCTCAGACTTCCGTTCTGAGGTGTCGGCGCTCCAGCTCGGCGCGATGCAGGTTGTGCACTTCACGTTCCCTCCGTTGCAGGCAGCGCGTACGGCACGGCATATCCAACGTCTTGATCCCCAGGGCTACCAGTTGGGGTGGATACGCCGCGGGGTCATGGGAGTCACCCAGCTCCGCAACGACGCCTTCATCGGCACGGGCGACATGGTCTTCTTCGACACGTCCCACCCCCTGGAAGCCGAGATACGGGACGAGGGTGCCATGGCCGAGATAACCGTGCTCCGTATCCCGAAGAGCGCCTTACCCCTCCCAGTCGCGCAGGCCGACCGTCTCCTCGCACGACGACTCGCCCCTGACGGGGTCAGCGGTTCCCTGCTGCAACAGCACCTGAACACCCTGACCGCACGCGCGTCTGAGCTCGGGCCGGCGGAAGCTCACCGCCTGGGCACCATTACCGCCGACCTCGTCGCCTCCTTCGCCGCCGACCGGCTCGACAGGGCGGAGCTCTTGCCGTCGGAAACCCGCACCACAATGCTGCGCGCCCAGATCAACGCCTTCATCAACCGCCATCTCGGCGACCCCGAACTCCGGCCGACGGCCATCGCCGCCCACCACCACATTTCCCTGCGGTCCCTCCACGCCCTGTTCCAACAAGAACCGTCCACGGCCGCAGCAACAATCCGGCACCGGCGCCTGGAACGCTGCCGCGCCGACCTCGCCAACCCCAGGATGCGCGATCAGCCGATCGCTGCTCTTGCCGCCCGCTGGGGGCTGCTCATACCCGCCGAATTCAGCCGGGCCTTCAGGGCTGCGTACGGAATGAGCCCGAGCGAGTACCGCGCGGAGGCAACTTGTCTCCAACAGTCCGCATGGGATCACAAGCCACTGTGCACGCGTCCACAAGCTGATCCATCGGGCCGACGGCACGATGAAGGCTCCCCGCCCCAGCCAGCAACTGAGCCACCGGGCGCAAGGGAAACGCCACTTGCACCCGGCTCGTGAACCACATCGGTTTGGGCATAACCCCTCGCGGAGAGGCAAACTGTTGAAGCTGACACTTCGAAGCACTGTCACGGCCACGGCACTCACGATGGCCGTGGGCCTCGGCATTGGCGGGGCGGCCGAAGCCGCGCCCGCGTCTGCGTCGGCGCTGACGTGTGGGACCCCGCAGTACTTCTCGACCAGCCAGAACGCCGGCGGGTCCATCCGGTGCACTGGCAGTGCGTTCGTGGCGAGGGCCGTCTGCTACAAGCCGAGCTACGGCAAGTACATCCACTACGGAAACCGAGTGGAGGGCGGGGGGACTTCGACGGTCTGGTGTGACACCGACGCGACCGTCCAGGTGATCACCGGACTCGCCTCCTGACGCTCGACCGCTGACCGGTTGTCTGGCCCCGGGCCCCGGCGAACCCGGAGGTACTGGGGCCAGCTATCGCAGCCGCTTCCGGGGGCACCCCAGGCGCCCACATCACGGTCGAACCGGCGCCGAACTCGCGCGTCACCACGGCTCGGTGAGGACCCGCAGCGCCTGTTCGCTCCATACCCGGCCGGAGCGGTGGACATCGCGTCGCACGACCGTACATCGTCGACATCGCGTCGCACGACCGTACATCGTCGACATCGCGTGCGCGCACCGGATGCCGGGTGGTCCCACTCCCCCGTCGGCCAGTGCCGACGGAGTGGGCTCCACTCCCACCCGGTGGACATCGCGGTGGGCTCCACTCCCCACTCGATGCGCACCACGATGGAGTCCACTCACACTGGGTACCGCGCCACGATGGGCTCCACTCTCCGGTTGGCATCCTCGTCAGCGGTTGTGGCCCGCTCCCTTGCCCGGATCGGGCTGCGTCGTGTGGTGCTGCTGACGGGCGGGGTCGGCCACGTCCTTGGCCGGCTGTTTGGGCTGCTGTCCGTCGGCGACGATGCGGCTCCGGGCTTCGGCGGCCTGCGTGAAGGCGGCCAGCCGGGCGAGGTTCTTCGGGGTGTGCAGCCACGTCGCCGGGGCGGTCGTACGGCCCTCGAGGTACTCCTCCGGCATCGCGGCCTGCTGATGGGCCTGGACGGCGGCGGCCCGCTGCGCCGGAGTGAGGACGGCGTCCCGGTCCGGGTGGTCGACGGCGTGCGGCGCCGCCTGGTCGTGATGGTCATCGGCGCGCGCGGTGGCCGACGTGGTCGCGGCCAGCGCTTCGTCCCGCGCGCCGGAGAGGATCCGGGCGTCGCGGATCGCGTTCTGCAGGGCGAGGCTGGCGACCCGGGCCCGCTCGTACCGGGACGACTCCCGCGGCGGCTTCCCGTCGATCCCGGCGACCCACCACCGGTGCGGCCAGGCGAAGTCCGCGGTGTAGGTGACCTGGTCCGGGGCCGGGCGGCCGGGCACGGGGACGGTGAGCTGACGGGCGTGCCGGGACAGGGCCGCATCCGCGATGTAGTCGTCCAGGCCGCGCGTGAAGCCACGGCCGCGCAGCGTCTCCAGCAGGTGCCGGCGCGCTTCGGCCAGGACGTGGCGGCGGGCGAAGGCGCGGCGCACCGTGAAGACGACCGCGGCGACGTCGACGGCGGCGAGCGCGGTGTCCACCACCGGCCTCACCCGGGCCCGGATCGCTGTCCCCGCCGCCTGGCATCGCTCCAGCAGCCCGTCGACCATCTCCTTGCCGAAGCGCAGGATCGCGGAGGCCCGCCACCACGCGCGCAGCTGCTCCAGCGGCTTTGGGGTCTTCTTCGCCCGGCGGGTGTCCTGCGCCGCCCACCACCCCAGACCGTGACGGGCGCGTTCGTCGGGCAGCCGCCCGTGCTTCTTGACGTACCCGTCGGTGATGCCCACCAGCGCCTGGTCGATCTGCTCGCGGCGGGTGGACGACCAGTCGATGAGGTCCTGGCCCACCCCGGCCACCTCCATGACAGGGCGCAGGCCCGGCGTCACCTCCCGGGGCGCGGTCGCCAGACCGAGCTCCTCGCACACCTCTGTGGTCATCGCGAGGGTGTAGAGCGTCCCGGCCGCCACGACATGCTGGTAGAGACGGCGGGTGTCGAGCGCGCCCCAGGTGCCGTCCGGGCGCTGCGCCCGGTTGAGGATCAGGCAGTGGTCGTGCAGGAGCGGGAAGCCGTCGCGGTTGTCGAAGTGCCTCCACCGCGAGACCACCAGGGCCGGCGCCTTCGCGCGTTTGCGGCCTGACGACCACCGGGTCTGTGCGACCTCATCCTCCAGCCAGCGCAGCACCGTCTCGATGGCTTTCTCGTGTGCCCGCTCGATGACGCGCCGGGTGCGGTCGTCGCCCAGCGCCCACAGCACGATCAGGGACGCCTGCGGCCGGAACACGAAGTCGAGGGCGAACAAGGGGGTCGCCTTGCGCCTCTCGATCTCTTCGACCGGCTGCCCCAGGACGGTCGCCAGCTGGGCCGTCTCCGGGACGGCGCGCCCTACACCGTCCTCGCGACCTGGATCGCCCGCGGGGCGATCGAGACGTCCCGGCGGCTGGAGCTGGGGGACGAGATGGCCACCCGGTTCACCGACCCGCGGGTCGAGGCGCGCACCTTCGCGCCCCTCGTGCTCGACATGCTGGTGGCCGCGGGGGACCTCAAGGCCGGCTGGGTGGACGCGTTCGAGCACTGGTACCCGGCGGAGCAGGATCTGCGCGGCCACGACGAAACGCTCGGCTGGCTTCACGCGGTGGCACACGGCGCGGACCTGCTTGCCAGCTTCGGTTGCCACCCCGAGGTGGCGCCGGTGCGGATGCTGGACCTCGCCGCCGCGCGGCTGACGGCGCCCACCGACCACGTCTACGACCAGATGGAGGACGACCGCCTGGCCCGGGCGATCGCCCGGGTCCTCACCCGCACCGACCTGAGCGAACGCGACGCCGTCGGCTGGCTGGATCCGATCGCCGACCGCTTCGGGGCCGACCGCATCAGCACCCCGGTGCCCGCCCACATCAGCAACTGCCTGCGCACCCTGCGCCTGCTCTACATCCTCGCCGACCGGGGCGTGCGCCCCGCCAGCGAACTGCCCGCGGAACCCCTCCACCACCGCGACGTGGTCAAGTCCGGCATCGCCACCGTCCTCGACCGGATCGTCAGACGCTGACCGACGGCACCCGGTTCTGCGCCACCAATCAGGCACCCCGCTGGCTCTTCCCCAGCCGGCCCGCCCCGACCACCTTTCCGCGCTCATGGACGGGATCGGTGTCCCGGTCGCAGCCGCCCGCGGTGCCGCCATCCGACTGCAGCTCCTCGAACTGCCTGCCCCGTCGTCGCGAACGCTCTCGGCTACCACGACAGGGGCACCAACCGCCTCGTCAAGGAGACCGGCGGGACGCGGAGCCGTACGCCGCTGACGATCACACAAGGTCACCAGTCGGTCGGACTTCTCGGAGAACTGGCGACAGTTGAATACGCGACCTCCCCAGTAAACCGAGGCCGGAACACTCCGGGGCCGGAAGATGGCGTGAGCCCCGCGCTCGTCCTGGCAGCCGTGTGATCGATGGGCAACCATTCCTGCGACCTGATGGTCATGTCCGTGCCACCCGCGTACCGGGTGGGCATTGTCAGCTCCGCCTCGGGACGTTCCTGAGGCGCTGGAACATGGGGAAACGCCTTCATGCATCACTGCACCACCGTGGCAGGCTTCGCCGGGGCCCTTGCCCTGTCTGCGCTCACGATTCCGGGGGCCGCCCAGGCGGATGACTTCTCGGGCGACATCAGGATCACGAAGGTGGTCGTCAACGGAGGGAAGGACATCGTCCTGGGGACCACGGACGTGAAGACGTTCACCATCGCGGTAACCGCCACGGACGATTCGGGCATCGAGGTCGGAAGGACCTTCCCGGTCATGTGGCACACGCCCCTCCCGAACGGCGACTATTACGGTCTCGTGATCCCCGACAACATCGCGGGCAAGTGCGTGCGACAGAGCTTCACCACGACCACCTGCACCTACACCCTGAAAATGAACCCGCGCATCCACCCCCAGGACAACACCACGGCCGGGACCTGGACCGTGAGAGCCCACGCCCTGGCCAACGACGGTGACTACATCACCAAGGATTCCGTCGCCAAGGCGAAGGTCCTGCGCAACTCCAGGCTGACGGTCAACGCCTCGCCGGAACCGGTGAAGAAGAACAAGACGATCACCGTCACGGGTGCCCTGACCCGCGCCAACTGGGAGACCTACAAGTACGGGGGTTACACCAGGCAGCCGGTTAGGCTCCAGTTCAAGAAGAAGGGCACGAGCACCTACAAGACCCTCAAGACCGTCACGACGGACAGCAAGGGCAACCTGAGGACGACGACGAAGGCCACGGCGGACGGCTACTTCCGCTACTCCTTCGCAGGCACGTCCACCACCCCGGCGGTCGCCTCCGCGGCGGACTACATCGACGTGAAGTAACCCTCGAGAAGGTCATCTATCCTCCAGCAAGCGCAGAAGGCCCAGGCCGGAGACCCTTCGGTCTGGGCCTTCTTGAGCCCTGACTGTTTCCCGGCCGGCGGGCCGGTCAGCCGCTGCATCCCTTCGCGCTCTCCAAAATGATCGATGATCTCGGCGTCCCCCCAAGACTGCCAGCCGCACCGCAGCAATCCGAAAGCAGGCCCTGGGACGTCCGCCTCCGTCGCCACCCCTGTCTGCCACAGCGTCCTCACATCCCACTTCGCATGCGAGTTCGGTGGAACCCGGAACCAGCCTGCCTTCGGCGACCACACACGGTCATTAACAGGGTGGGTTCCATGGTGAATTGGCGACAGTTGAATAAGCGAGCCCCCCAGTATCAAGCCCTAGGTCCAGCTCGGTCAGGCGCCGGTAGTACTGTCCTTGGGCGTGCGAGCCCGGGCGGCGGATCGGGCGGCGATGGCCGCGGCGTATGCCATCCAGTCCCCACCACTCGCTCGTTGCCAGGCGACGGCCACACTGATGTGGACGCCGAGCATCTTGGCCAACTGTCCTGCGGGCAGTTGCTGGGCGAGCGCGAAGAGCGCAGTGTTGCGGCCTTGGCGTGTCTTGACACCGATCGCGCGAAGACGTCGCAACATCTGCGACTGGTGGATCGGCTGGCCGGCACTGCGTCCCGGAAAGATCCAGTCGCTCTCGTGCTGGAGCACTGTGTGGGGGGCTCGCGCGGCTATGAGGTCCAACATGAGGGCATCCAGCGGTGCTGGCAGTCGGATGGGCCGCTCGCCGAGACTGAGCAGCACGCTGTCGCCGTCCTTGGTGACTCTGTCGGTGGTGAGGCGGTGGATGCCGCTGGCGTTCTGCGCGTAGAGCAGCACGAGGAGACCAGCGACGCGGTCTGCGGTGGGCAGGCTGTCGTTGTGCAGAAGCTGGCGGGCGACGGCCCAGCGCGCGTCCTGGTCGTGTGGGCCGGCCGGGCCGGTCCAGCGGATTGCCGGTGCCTTGACGCCAGCTGGGGCATACCGCTGCCGTGCCGCCCACCGGATGAAAGCAGAGCACCGCTTCGGGTGCGGCGGCTCGGAGTTGAGGTAGCTCTCGACCGCCGTCTGAGTACAGCCGTGCAGAGACGCGCCCCGACCCTCCAACCAGTGCAGAAATGCGTCGGCTGCGACGAGATGGACCCGGACATTCTGGGTCTGCTGCACCCTGGCGGGCTTGCCGTTCAGGCGCCCGCGCAGTCGTCGCATCAGGTGCCAGTCGACGAAGCCGCGCAGGGCTCGTTGGTGCTCGACCAGCCGGTGCGCGGCGACGGCCTTGTCCACTTCGCGCTCAAGTCGGATCAAGCCTTCGTCGCGGAACTCCAGGGCTCCGGCGGAGACCAGCATGGAGCGGAAGTGGTCGAGCGTCTTGGTCTGCGGCATGGTGTCGAGCGCGGCGTGCGTGAGGACCGGGTGCTCGCGCACCAGCGCTGTGATGGTGGCCTGGACGTTCGGCTTCCGCGCCCTGACCGACGAAAACGGCCGCCTGATCTGGATATCCGCCGCCCGGCCCGGCCGCACCCACGACGTCACCGCCGCCCGCCACGACCACGTCCTGGCCCACCTGCGTGCCGCCGGTCTCGGCGCCCTCGCCGACCTCGGCTTCCGCGGCCTGGACAACGATGTACGTGACCCCGTGATCGTCACCGGCTTCACAGCCAGCCGTGCCCACAAGCTCACCCCCGGCCAGAAAGACGCCAATCGTCCAAGTGCGCGCCTCCGCTGCGGCAACCTGCGAGCACCACTCCGGTGACCCGACCCATGCCTTCCGGACAACGACGTACGGGACCCTCGTGAGCTCGGGCGGCTCCGCTGGCAGCGGCACGGCGAACAGCCCCGTTCTTTACGTGCCCTGCGTGTAGTGGGAAGTTGGAGGTCCTGCAGCGCTTGGGCGGCGGGCTCTCCAACTGCTGCAGAGGGGATCGAACATGACCTCGGACCACGACATGCTGTGGCGTCGCTGCGCGTACCTGGGTCGCGTCCTGCTGCCACTACTGGACCAGGAGCTGTGGCGTCAGGATCGCCGCCAAGAGCGGCTGCAGTCCTGGGGCATCGACACGGCGGTGGGGGAACGACTCATTGAGGTCTTCGCGGCCTTAGCCGCCCACGCTGTCGCCGTGGACGCTTCCCTGTCCGCAGCAGAGTTCGAGACCCTGCCCCTCAGCGCCGTGGCCGACGCGGCGACCGGCAAGCAAGACTTCGAACTACTCGCCGGGCTCCCAGACACTTTCGACGACGACCGCGACGAAATCGCTGTCAAAATCTTCCGGCTGTACGCCTACAAGGGCGGCCAGACCAGTCTCCAGCTCCTTCGGCTGAGCACGGAAGTGCGCCATACGTTGACCGTCCTTGCCGCCCGCGAGCCGGTGCCGTCCCCCACGTGCGCAGACATCTTCCGCCAGGCGGACGAGGCCAACCTGCCGCAGTAAGCACACCCGCTCCAAACCGTTGCCGTCGGCAAGACAGCCTGACAGACGATCTACTGCGCAGACTGCCGCCCACGACCAGCGTGAGCACCCCGAGAGCCTGGCTTTATCGAGCAGTAGTGACGTCACTTGTCGATGGGTTTGGGAGGCGCCCCGATCCACGGTCGGGTGATGTTGATGGGTTTGGGAGGCACGGGGGCTCTTGCCAGGGCAGCATCGGGATGCTCTTGGTGAAAGGTGCTGGTCATGCCGCAGATGTCGAAGGTCGAGCTGTACGCGGCGATCCGACGTGACCATCGCGGCGGCATGTCGATGCGGGAGCTTGAGCGCAAGCACGGCGTGACCTGGCGGACGGTGCGCAAGGCGTTGGACTCGTCCTGGCCGGAGCCTCGTAAGAAGCTGCCGCCCCGAGCCACCACGCTGGATCCGTACAAGCCGTTGATCGACGAGATCCTGCGGGCGGATCTGGACGCGCCCCGCAAGCAGCGTCACACGGTCACCCGGATCTTCCACCGGCTGGTCGAGGAGCACGGTGCGGACGTCTCCTACGGGGTGGTGCGCTACTACGTCGCCGGCCGCAAGCCAGAGATCCTGGTCGAGTCCGGCAAGGCACCGCTGGAGGCATTCGTCCCGCAGACTCATCTGCCCGGTCACGAGGCAGAAGTCGACTTCGGTGACGTGACCGTGCGGCTGGCCGGCGAGCTGGTGACCTGTTACCTGTTCTCCTTCCGGCTGTCGTACTCGGGCAAGGCCGTCCACCGCGTGTTCGCTTCCTGCGGCCAGGAAGCCTTCTTCGAAGGCCACGTCCATGCGCTGCGGACACTGGGCGGAGTGCCAAGGACCAAGGTCCGCTACGACAACCTGAAGGCCGCCGTCGCCAGGGTGCTGGGGCAGAGCCGGGCGAGAACAGAGGCCGACCGGTGGATCGCCTTCCGCTCGCACTTCGGCATCGAAAGCTTCTACTGCCGGCCCGGCATCGAAGGCGCCCACGAGAAGGGCGGGGTCGAGGGGATGATCGGCTACTTTCGCCGCAACCATTTCGTTCCCGTCCCCGAGGTCTCCTCGCTCGCCGAGCTGAACGAGATGGTCGAACAGTGGGACCGGCAGGACGACGCCCGCCGCATCGGGTCCAGGCCCAAGACGGTCGCGGAGTACTTCGCCATCGAGCAGCCGCTGCTGATGCCGCTGCCCGAGGAACCGTTCGAGACAGGCCGATTGTTCACTCCGCGGGTCGACCGCTACGGCCAGATTCCGGTCCGCACCAACCGCTACTCGGTCCCGATCCGGTTGATTGGCAAACGCGTGCGGGTCGTGCTGCACGCCTCTCATCTGGTGGTTTACGACCAGAACGTGGAAGTGGCCCGTCACGAGCGGCTGATCGCGAAGGGCGCCGTCCGTCTGGACCTGGACCACTACCTGGAAGTCCTGGTCCGCAAGCCCGGAGCCTTCCCCGGCTCCACCGCACTCGAACAGGCCCGCTCCGCAGGCAGGTTCACCCCAGTCCACGACGCCTGGTGGGACCAGGCCCGCAAGATCCACGGGGAGCGGGACGGCACCCGGGCCCTGATCGAAGTCCTCCTGCTGGGGCGTCATCTGCCTCATGAGCATGTCGTCGCCGGGCTGGCCGCGGCTCTGCGGGCCGGTGCCATGACCGCGGACGCGGTCGCGTTGGAGGCCCGCAAAGCCGCCCAGGCCGAGACCGAACCCGCCTCCGCTGTTGCTGGCCGGCTGGTCTCCGGCACGCAGTCGGCAACGGTGACGTCCCTGCACGAATGGCGGCTCGCACACCTTCCACCGGACACCAGGCCGCTGCCCTCGGTGACCCCCTATGACCAACTGCTCCGACGCCGCCGCACCAGCGGCAGCAACCACCCTGAGGGAGAAGCACAGTGACCACCCTGCCCCGCCAGCGAGGCTTGACCGAGCAGGCCGCCGACGCCGCCATCGACAGCGCCTGCCGCCTGTTGCGGCTGCCCTCGATCCGCAACGAGTTCTCCGACATCGCCGACCGGGCGCTGAAGGACCAGATGAGCTACCGCGGCTTCCTGGCCGAACTGCTGATGGCCGAGTGCGACGACCGGGCCCGCCGCCGATCTGAGCGACGGATCAAGGCGGCGGGCTTCCCGCGGGAAAAGTCCTTGCGGTTATCTGGGGTTCATCTGTGCCTGTCTGGAACGTCAGTCAGCGTGGGGTTCACTCGTTTTGGTGGTCGTTGGCGTTGCGCTATCCGGGGTGGCCCGACAGCGTCGGTGACGTCGGCAACATGGCGCCGTGCCAGTGCAGAGAATCGAGTTGGGTGATGGGCGGACGTGGACGGTGGTCGGTTCCGACTATCTGCCGATCGTGCCCGTCGAGGAGTTCTTGGAGTTCCTGCGCGTCGGCCGAGATGCGTCGCCTCACACCCTCCGTTCCTACGCCGCGTCGCTGAGCGCGTGGTGGGACTACCTGGATGCAGCCGGGCTGGCGTGGGACGAGGTGACGCTGCCGTCGTTCTTGCCGTTCCTGACGGTGCTGCGGACCGGTGATCCAGTCGGGGTGCACCGTTTGCAGGGTGCTGGTGCCCCCGAGGGCGGCGGGGTGGCGGAGTCGACGGTGGGGCTGCGGGTGGCGGCGGTGCTGTCGTTCTACCGATATCACGCGGATGTGCACGGGGTGGCGGTCGCCGGGCGGCTCTACCGGATCGGCGGGCGGCGGGCCCGCAGCCGGTACGTCAGGGCCCTGGCTCACCTGGACCGCGGAAGTGACCATG
Source organism: Streptomyces sp. NPDC088246 (assembly GCF_044741025.1). Lineage (NCBI taxonomy): Bacteria > Bacillati > Actinomycetota > Actinomycetes > Kitasatosporales > Streptomycetaceae > Streptomyces > Streptomyces sp. NPDC088246. Next base: position 38,152 of record NZ_JBIURV010000040.1, on the reverse strand, counting down.
TGAGCCCTGCGGTGCGCGTCCGGACCCGCGGTCGCGGGCCAGCACCGGTGCTCACGCCGGCACAGGCCGAGGCGATCCTCGACGGATGCGCGCGCTTCGACGCCGTCTCTGGGCGGTGGTCGGGATCGGTACGCGATCGGCTGCTGTTCGCGACTCTGAGCGAGACCGGGATGCGGCTGGGTGAATGCCTGTCGCTCAAGCACTGCGACTGGCACGTCGGCCGGGGCGGGACCCCGTTCGTCGAGGTCGTACCACGGCAGGACCACCCAGCCGGCGTGCGGGTGAAGAACAGCCGGTTCCGCCGCATCTACATCAGCGACGACCTGGAGCGTCTGCACAGCGAGTACGTGTGGGAACTGTGCGACGCCGACGCCCATCGGGCGGTGGACCTGGAGAACTGGTGGGTGTTCGTCAACCTGCGTCGCGGCGAGTGGCTCGCGCCGCTGCGGCCGGAGACCGTCTACGACCTGGTCGACGGTCTCAAGCGCCGACTGGGGAAGGCGGTTCCGTCGGCCTGGACACCGCACTGGTGGCGCCATACCCACGCGACCGCTCTGCTGCTGTCCGGGGCTCACGAGCACGTGGTGATGCGGCGGATGGGCCACGCCGACGTGCAGACCACGCTGACCCTCTACGGCTGGGTCACCGAGGACGCCGAGTTGAAAACCCTGGCGAACTGGAAGTCATTCACCACCAAATGGCGGGGGCTGGAAGGAAGTTCGGCATGAACGACCATCGCATCCTGTCAGTTCCTGCTCACGGGTCGACCGCCCCGGACCGGTCCGCCCAGAGCGCCGCGCTGATCGACGGACTGGACCCGGTGTTCGCCGGGCCGCTGTTCGACGGACGTGACCCGAAGCTGGCCGGGGTGTTCATGCGGGGATCGCGGCAGGTTCGGCTGGACATCACCGCCCTGCCGCTGGTCATGCGCCGCGAAGTCGGCTGGTGGCTGGCCACCTGCGCGCGAACCGGCGAACGCCAAGCCCACGCCAGCGAATGGAACCGCTGGGCGGTCACCGCCGCCGACGTCATCGCACGCCACCCGCACGTCGCCTCCTTCGCCGACCAGCCACTGACCGAGTGGATGACCGCCTGGGCCCGGAGATTCCACGCCGACCGGGGCCGGATGCCCGCCCCCGGGCATCGCCTCCGCGCCGAGCACGCTCTTCGCGGCATGCTGGAGCGGCTGCTGCGGCAGTACGCCAGCAAGGTCGCCTGGTGGCGGCACGACATCTGGTCGCTGCGGCTGGACCCGCGCATCCCGCGGCGCGAGCACGAGCCGCGCGCCAACACCGCCGTCCGCTGGGGCGACATCACACCGGTCTGGCTGCGCGAGGGCACCAAGTTCTACCTCCGGCTGCAGATGGAGTCCGGACAACTGACCTGGTCGACGGTGATGCAGCACCGCGTGAACACGGCACGCTTCGCCGCGTTCGTGGCCGAACGCAGAATCGACCACCCCGCCCTCGCGGACGGCTCTGAGCGGAGCCTGCGTACACTCGCGCTGGACTTCGGCACATTCCTGCACCACTGGCAGCGCGAGACGCCGGGCCGAGCCGAGGTCGGCGGCAGCCTCCAGCCGAGGACGATCAACAAGAACCTGCAGACGATCGACCTGTTCTACCGGGTCATGACCGACTGCCGCACCGAGGCCGCCGAAGCCCTGGACGATAGCCGGTGGCTGGCGCTCACCGACAGCCACGCCCGCATGTTCCGCCCCGCCGACCGGCCCCGGCAACGCGAGGTCCGCGAGGCCGACGAGCGCAACTACATCAACGACACCGATCTGAGCAGCATGCTCACCCACATCGAGCTCCTCGGCCTGCCGACCGTGCAGACCCGCACAGTCGTCCGCGCCGCCCGCCGGGTCGAGCTGACCGGACTCGGACATCCCGCAGTCATGCGGGCCTGGCTCATCCAGGCCATGACCGGCCGCCGGGCAAGCGAAGTACTCATGATGGACTTCGAACCGCTCTCCGACATCCCCGGCCTGGACGCCGCCGCGGTCCCCGAGGGAGGGATGGTCGCCCGGCTCCGCTACCAGCAGACGAAGATCGACGCTGCACCGAACACCATCCTCGTCGGCCGCGACGTCGTCGAGATCATCCGGGAACAGCAGGCATGGGTGCGCGAGCACTGGCACCTGGGCCCCGCCGGCACCATCCGCTACCTCTTCCCCAAGACCACCGGCAACCGGCACGGCACCAAGTCCTGGGAGACCAGCAACTACAACCACGTTCTGAAGGACTTCAGCCACCACCTGGACCTACGCGACTCCCGAGGCGAGCTTCTCCTCTACTCGCGAAGCCACCGGCTCCGCCACACGAAGGCGACCACCCTGATCAACGCGGGAGCCCCCATCCACGTCGTCCAGCGCTACCTCGGCCACCTCTCTCCGGAGATGACGATGCGATACGCGGCGACCCTCGCAAGCACCGCCGAGCGCGAGTTCCTCGCCCTGGCCAAGATCGGGCGCGACGGCAGAGAGATCGGCATGGACCGCCGCGACATGCTTGACCTCGTGCAGCTCGACCGCCGAACCGACCGCATCCTGCCCAACGGCTACTGCCTGCTGCCGCCCACCCGGTCCTGCGACAAGGGAAACGCCTGCCACGGCTGCGACCACTTCGCCACCGACCGGACCTTCCTGCCGGACATCCAGCGCCAACTCGCCGAGACACAGTCCCTGGTCGCCACCCGGCAGGCCCGGCACACCGAGCGCTACGGCGAGCCGATGAGCGGGACCAACGTCTGGATGGAACAGCGCGACGCCGAGATCCGCAGCATGCAGCTGGAGATCGTCGCCCTCGAAGCCCAGCCAGCCGACAGCACCACCGTCGTCCGCGGCGCCGGCGTGCTCGGTCGCACCGGCTACCAGAACGCCGCCAGCGCATCGGACAGCAAAGGGGCGTCACGCTCATGAGCGAGCGACTGAACGAAACGGCCCCGGAAGCTGCGCCTCCTGCTGACCGGAGGATCGCCGCCCTGCGGCAGGCCGCCCAGGACAAGCACCAGCAGGCCGTCCAACGAGCGGAGGCGGGCATCCGAAGGCTGATCAAGGAGGGCGAGGAGATCAACTTCCGGGCAGTCGCTCGTGCGGCAGGGGTCAGCCTGGACTTCCTCTACGCCCACACAGACCTGCGCAAACGCATCGAAACCCTGCGCGGCCAGCAACGGACCGAGGACCGGCCTGCCCCCCAGGCGCCCTCAGCCGACGACGGCACGGTCATCCATACCCTTACAGAAGCCCTTCGTCGTGAGCGCACCACCCACCGCGAGCGCCTCCAAGAACTCGAACAGCGACTGGCCGCCGCGCACGGCGAGATCCTGCGCTTGCAACGCGTGATCCAGTCATATGGCCCGGGGCTATGACAACACTTGCCGGCCGGGCCGCAGAGCCTACGATTCCGAGCGCAACCCAAGAACACTGTGTTGCACCACGCCCGAGGGAAGATCGCTCTTTCCCGAAGCCCGGGCAGTCAACTCCACGAGACCGGCACGGAGGTCGGCGGCGGGCTCACCAAGGACGATCGCGCTGATGATCAGCTCCATCATCAGACAGTCGTACTCGTCGCCCATGCTCCGATAGCGCTCCCCATCGGCCTCCACCACAGCAGAGGCGATCCTCCTCCCACCACCAGTCGCGGGGGCGAAGGACGCTTCATAGACGCCGTGACCGGTCCAACTCCGGTGCATGAAAAGGACATCGCCTTCAACGAAGACGTTCCACTTCTCATCCATGTCCCGGGCTGCATATCCGCGCCGGATCCGGTCCCAGTCCTCGTCAGTCCAGACACGCTCCGGCAACTGAGACACCGGCCGGGGCGTGCTGATCGGATGGAGGCGCCGGAACGACTCTCGGGTGAGCGGGGCATCGGCAGTCATGACGTGATCCTACGGAAGCACCACTCCAACAGGACAGCGGATTACCTCCAAGAGCAGGGAACTTGGCGGAGGGTGCCCCTCAGCCGCCTTCCCGACGCGTCCGCAGCGTCCTGAACTGCAGCTTTGCAAGATCCTTCACTACTACCCCAGATAACCGCAGGCGTTCGACTTCGACGCCAACCCGAACATCGACGCGGCGACCATCCACACCCTCGCCAGTTGTGAATGGATCAAGAAGAGCCAGCCGCTGTGCCTGATCGGCGACTCCGGCACCGGCAAGTCCCACATGCTCATCGCTCTGGGCACCGAGGCCGCGATGAAGGGCTACCGCGTCCGCTACACGCTCGCCGCAAAGCTGGTGAACGAGCTGGTCGAGGCCGCGGACGAGAAGCAGCTGAACAAGACCATCGCCCGCTACGGACGCGTCGATCTTTTGTGCATTGACGAGCTCGGCTACATGGAACTGGACCGCCACGGCGCCGAACTCCTCTTCCAGGTCCTGACGGAGCGCGAGGAGAAGAACAGCGTCGCCATCGCCTCCAACGAGTCCTTCGGCGGCTGGACCAAGACGTTCACCGACCCTCGCCTCTGCGCGGCCATCGTCGACCGCCTCACCTTCAACGGCACCATCATCGAAACCGGCACAGACTCCTACCGCCTCGCCAGCACCCGAGCCCGGGCCGAAGAACCTGCCAAGGCTGGCTGATACAGGCACTCACCCGACGGCCCATCTGCCCTCCTGGCCGGCGGGCCGTCCCGCACCGCCTCGCGCTCCACCCCACCAAACAGGTGCCAGGCGAGAGCCGGCCTCACAACGACGCAGGCTTCGAATCCGTTACCAGGCAGGCACGAAGTTCCACGTCGAACGGAAGATTTCACTCGATCTGGAGGTCATGGGGTGGCGGCTCGCCACGCGGGATGCAGCGCGGGATAGAGGCTGACCAGGAGATAACCAGCCCCGATCACGAGCAAAGCCGTGGTGAGGCTGGTCGTGGCGACCAGCAGGCCAGCGCCGAAAATGCCCACCGGCACCGCGGCCACAACCGTGGCCGTGATCGCGCCGGACACGCGTCCTCGGAGCTCCGAGGGAATACGGCTGAACTGGACAGCGGTCAACAGCGGGTTCACTGGTCCAGCAGCGATGCCGGCGAGAGCCATGGTGACGACAAGTGTGGGAGTGCTGGGCATCGCAGCGATGATGAAGAACTTCGGAGCCCCGGAAATCAGCAACGCGCTGGTCAGGATTACGTGCCGGGGGAATCGATGCCCAACTGCACCAAACAGGACCGCGCCCGCCAGGGCGCCGGCGCCGAAGGCGGCGACCGAAAGCCCCAGGGCGAGCGGGTTGTCGAGCACCTGCTCGGCCAAGGTGGGCAGCAGCACGGCGAACAGGGCGTTGTCGGCCATGTTGGCGAACATGAACACCACGAGGATCCGGGGCAGCAACGTGTCCTTGCGGATGAACCGCAGCCCTTCCCTGAGCTCCGCGAAGTACCGCGACGTGCCTTTCGACAGGTGCGGAGCCTTGCGAGGCGACGCTCGGGGCACAGCCAGTCCCACGAGCAGGGCCGATACCAGGAAACTGGCCGCATCCATGTACAGCACAAGGATTGGCCCGAGAGCTGCGACGAGCACGCCGCCGAGTAACCCGCCGGTGAGCTGGGCGAGACGCAGCACTGTCTCGTGCGCGCTCATCGCCCGTTCCAGCCGCATACCGCCGGCCTCGGCCAGGTCGGGCACGAGGGACCGGCGGGCTGTTGTGCCTGGAACGTCGAGCATCGAGCCGACGAACGTGAGGACCAGCAACAGCCAGAACGACAGGTGGCCCAGCATGTACAGGACCGGGATCGCGGCCACCGTCAGGCCGCTGGCCAGGTCGGCATGGACACTGCTGCGGATGAACCCCATGCGGTCCACCAGGGGGCCGCCGAAAAGCCCGGCCAGCACCATGGGAAGGAAGTAGGCGACCCCACTCAGCCCGGCCCGTGCGGGATCACCAGTGGTTTCCAGCACGAACCAGGGAATCGCGATCAGGGCGATCCGGTTTCCCGCGACCGAAACCGCCTCGGCTGCCAAGACAGCGCCAAGCGCTCGCCTTGCCACACGCGTTGACGTGCCTGAAGAAGTCACCTGGTTGCCGACTCCCCACCCATGATGGTGGCCTGGCCAGTCGGAAAGTACCAGTCCATGGGCTCGGCCTGCCCTACCGAAGTGCCCGCAGATACGCCGCTGCCGCCTGGTCATTCTGACGACGGTGTGCGCGGCCATCCGATCGTGGGCATTCCGCCTGATCCACAGTTGGCTACACCGCCAGGTCCTGCTATCCCTTTCGGCCGTATCTCGGCTAATCCTCCACAAGCCAGCCTTCACCGCGGATGGTGCCGTCATTTGTCATCGACATTCAGGCGACGAGAGATCACCAACTGCCTCCCAACCCCATCCACATCTGCTGTTCCTAGAGATGCACAAAGCCAAGAGCCGGACACACCAGCCATTTGACCTGCAGTTTCAAGTTGGCGGAGGCTCGATGCAGAACATCGTGTGATGCGCTCGGTGGACGGCATCGTCACCACAGCCAGGCGTTGGAGTGCGGGACCCGGGACAGGGCGCGGGCATCGCGGCGCGCGGCCGCGTTGCCGATCCGGTTCTGCCGGGACCGGGGCCGGCGCGACTGCCCGGCGAAGAAGCGGCGCCGCCCGGCGTCCTGGAGCCGCCGCCGTTGCTTGCGCAGCTCCGCCTTCCTCTCACCGTCGGTCTTCGGCTTCCGGGGCCGCTTCCAGATCGGCTCCCAGAGCGGCGGCTCATCGAGCACGGCGGCCAGCTCCATGGAGGCTTCGCGGGCGCGGGCGAGGACGTCCTCGATGCCGGGCTCTTCATCCGGGGTGCTCACGCGACTCCTCCTGTGGTCCGGCCCGGCGCGGGATGAGCACCGGGCTCCTGCGTGTGCGACGGCGGGGCCGCCGGGGAGGTGGGCTGGGGTCGGGGGCCGTGGGCGACTGCGCGTTCCCTTACGCCGTCCTGGAGCTTGACGGCCATCTTGGCGACGGCTGCCTCGAACGTCCGGCGGGTCTGCTCCACCGCGGCAACGTCCGTCGCTTGCTCTGGCACGCGGCCGACCTTCCGGTCCATGCGGGTCGGCTGCGGGCGGGACCTCGGGGTGGCGGGTACGACGACGGCGTGTGGCCGGGGGCGGGAGCCCAAGCGGTCCGCGCGGCGTACTGCGTGGTCAAAAACTGGCGGATCCTCACCAAGCTCCGCATCGACCCCGCCCGCGCCACCCACCTCCTGCGCGCCCTGGCCGTGTTGCCGAATCTCGAAGTCAACCGAGGATTTTGATCATCCCCACCTCTGACGCGGAGGGCTCGCACGCTGATCCAGCAGCACGATCCCGGCCCTGTCCTCACAGGGTCGATGACCCACGACTTTCACTGTTCGTCGCGGAAGCTGTTGTATTCGTCATTCATCAGGTCCCAGAAGGACCGGTAGCGGACCGCTCCGGGCAGCCAGTGGGCGAGATACCAGGCTTCCCACTCTCCGTCTGCGGTGACCACGCAGGGGTTGAGCAGGTAGACGTCGGTGGCGTTCGGGGTATGGCTGATCGTCAGGGTGTGCGGCAGGTATTCGGGGCGGAGCGAGGCGGGGTCCTGGGCCTCGCCGTAGACGAAGTACCTCTCGTCACTCACCCGAGGCGCCGTCTCCGTGGGTCCACCCGTCCAGCCTGTGATGAGCTCCGGGTCCAGGTCCCGGCCCCATCCGACTTCCTGGAGCGGCAAGATTCGGTCGATGCCATGGGTTGTGTTGAGCCAGCCGTTGCTGGTCAGCAGGAACTGCCGGTAGCTCGCCGGCAGAACGGTGCCCAGTCGCTGTTCGAGCGCGCTGAGTTCCTCGCCGGTAGCCCCAGCAGCCCCCAGCCAGCGAGCTTTGCGCACTTTGTCGGGAAACGGCTCGGCCCGCTCCTGTTCATGCAGTACAGGGTCGAGCCACTCGTCACTCCACCGTTGCAGCAGATCCCGCCATGCGTAGCAGAGCCCATCATCCTGACTTTGGGTGCTTCCCATGGCGGAAGGTTAAGGGCGAGCACTGACACGCCCTTCGGCCTGTGAAGGCGGGACGGATTCCCAGCCGAGAACAGAATTCAGGCTGGGTATATCGGTCGTCGGTTTCGTCTCCCGCCCCGGCAAAGGCGATCTGTCTCTCGTTGAGAACACGGAACCGTGCCTGTAGTGGGGCGGCGCGGGCCTCACGCGGTGACGGACGATCTACGCCTCAGACCACCGCCCACGACCTGCGCGAGTACCCCGAAAGAGCCACACACCAGCCTTTTGACCTGCACCTTCAAGTTGGCGGAGGCTCGATGCTGTGCACTCCCCGCCACGGTGTCGTGCACTCCCGAGGCGATGCTGAGCACTCCCACCACGATGTCGCGCATCGGATGCGGTGCATCGTCCGGACATCGGATGCGGTGGCGGACATCGGGTGCGGTCCACTCCGCACGATGACATCCACTCCCGGGCCGGTGGTGCGCGACCGGGTGCGGACCGGTGCGCGCACCGCCGGCGCGGCCGCGGGAATGGTGCGCGCACCAACCGTCCCGTGGTGCGCATCGCGGCACGCGGCGCGCTTCTGGGCAGCGCGCGACGCCTCCGTCGCAAGGGGTCGGATCAAGCGAAGTCCCCATATCACACACCCCCTTGACTGCGGTCCCATCGAAGTCCCAAATGCACGTTATGGAGCCCCTGAGAGGGCGTTATGAGGCTTGATTTCCGTTCTGTGGTCGCCTGATCGTGTGAGTCTGGAGCGATTCTGCTGGGCGGTGGGCTTGGCCGTGCTGGGGTGGCTGAGCGCAAGCCGTTTGCCGTACCCGAGCGACTTGTCCGACGAGCGGTGGGCGTTGATCGAGCCCGTGCTGGCTGCGTGGAAGGCCGGGCGGCCCTCGGCCACGGGCCACGAGGGCAGGTACGAGATGCGGGAGATCGTCAACGCGATCCTGTATCAGTCCCGGACGGGCTGTCAGTGGGCCTACCTGCCCAGGCAACCTACCGCCCAGCGGCGCGGTGTACTACTACTTCGGCCTGTGGCGGGACGACGGCACCGACCAGAACCTCCATAACCTGCCAGCGCAGCAGGTCATGGAGGTTCTGCCCCCATTTTCGGCAATGCAACGGGTCAGCCGACGGCACCGAGAATCGGCGCCCAGGTGGGACCGGTGAGTGCCGCCACCGCCTGCTTCTGGGAGAGCGGGGGAGCGTTACGGGTCGGCTTCGGCCTGTTTCCGCTACCGAAGTCGCCGGCGGTGTTCCACTGCACCATCTGAAGCTGGGCGCCGGTCGACTTCAGGGTCACCGTCGTCGTCCAGCGGTGAGCGATGTCGGAGTCGGGGACGGGGTCGGCGCCAATCGGCTGCCTTTCCGCGATCTTCTCCGACATCACCAGGGCTCCGCCGGGAAGCGCGGCGCTGCTCGGCAGTTCGCTCAGCTTGCAGGTGTCGCCGACCTCAGCACGCCCGGCCGTATGGTCGCAGTTCAGCCCTTCGCTGTCCCTGAGCGGCAGCTTGAGCCGCAGGGCCGAGACACCGACGTTGGCGGCGCCGTGCCCGTCGTTGACGTCCACTCCGCCGTTGGCGACCCACCCGCTGGACGGATTCGAGGGGTCGTTGCTCTGTCCGTGCTCCTGGCCGAACCGGCCCCCGGGGAACGTCTTCTTCACAGCATCGATCATCTGGGTGGCGGTGATCGCGGAACGGGGCATCGCCAGCGCCACCGTTTCCATGTCGGATCCTGCGGAGCGAGTCCCGGCGAGCACGCCGGGGAGCACCAGGCCGGCTGCCGCGATCGCGGCGCAGGCGCCGACCCCGGCGATGACGCCCGCGCTGCGCCGACGCCGACTGCGGCTCCGCCCGCGCTCGACGGCTCCGCTCGTGAGCGTGGTGAGATCGGGTTCGAGGGAGTCGGTCGCGCGGTCCAGGGCGTGTGCGAGGTCTGCTTCGAACGGCATGCTGGCGTCACCTTTTCTGTCGCTGATAGGGATTTTGCGGTGGGTTCGACCTGTGTGCACCGGTGTTCAGTGCGGAACCAGGTCGGACAGGCTGTCGCCGAGCAACGCGCGCACCCTGTTGAGTGCCCGGGTGCCCTGGGAGCGGACCGCGCTGCTGCTCAGCTTGAGCATCCGGGCGGTCTCCTCGATGCTGCGGTCCTCCCAGTAGCGCAGCAGCAGCACCGCCCGGTCTCGGGGCGGCAGTTGACCGAGCGCGTCCAGCAGGGTGAGCCGCAGTGCGGCGTCCGGGCCGGCCGCCGCGTTGTCGGGCATGTTCCCGATGGGGCGCTCGCCGGTGCTTCGCCGACGCCGCAGGGTGAGGGAGGTGCGGACCAGAACCGTCTGGGCGTAGGCCGCTGGGCTGTCCGCTCTGGCCACCCGCTTCCAGTGCACGTATACCCGGCTGAGGGTTTCCTGGACCAGGTCCTCGGCAAGATGTGTGTCGCCGGCCGCGAGTACGTACGCCGAGCGGTACAGCGCCTTCGCCCTCGCGGCCACGAACTCCAGGTACTGATCCTCCTGTGCTGATTTCACTCGGCCCCCGACCGTTCTCTTGTTCCGTGATCCCCGTGCATACCCCTCTTGACTACGTGAGACGGCAGGATGTCGCGCGGCAGGAGCACCTTCTTTTCCTGTGGGGCTCGTAAAGTCATCGCTGCAGGTGAGCAGCTGTGTCCATGGTTGTCGGTGGTGGCTGGGACCCTGTCCGGGTGATCGTGTCGCTGTTGTACCGTGCTGCTCGCACGATGCTGTCCGTACCGGCTGTCCTGCTGCGCCGGGACACTGCCAAGGACGCCGAGTTGTTGGTGCTGAGGCATGAGAACACTGTCCTGCGCCGTCAGCTCAAGGGCCCGGTCCGCTACGAGTCGGCCGACCGGTTCTGGTTCTCCGCGCTGTCCTCGCTGATACCGCGGCGCCGCTGGGCCGGCGTCTTCCCCGTCACTCCCGGCACAGTGCTGGCCTGGCACCGCAAGCTGATCGCCAAGAAGTGGGACTGCTCCGCCCGCCGCAGCCGTACCGGCCGACCCCCGACTGTGGCCGCGCTCAGGAAGCTGGTGCTGCGCCTGGCCGGCGAGAATCCCCGGTGGGGCACCGAAGGATCCAGGGCGAACTGGCCCGGCTGGGCCATCCGATCGCACCGTCCACGGTCTGGGGGATCCTGAACGCCGCGGGCATCGACCCGGCTCCACGCCGGTCCGGCCCCAGCTGGCGCGAGTTCCTGACCGCCCAAGCCCAAGGGATCATCGCGGCCGACTTCTTCCACGTGGACACCATGCTCGGAAAGCGCCTGTACGCCATGGCGTTCCTGGAACACGGCACCCGCCAACTGCACATCACCGGCGTCACCGCCCGCCCCACCCGGGCCTGGGCGACGCAGCAGGCCCGCAATCTCGCCGACCAACTCGACACGCGCATGGAGTCCCTGCGCTTCGTGCTGCGCGACCGCGACGCCAAGTACGACCAGTCCTTCGACGCCGTCTTCGAAGCCGAGGACATGGAGGTGCTGCTCAGCGCGCCACGGGCGCCTCGGATGAACGCGCACTGCGAGCGGGTGATCGGCACCGTCCGCCGCGAGGCGCTCGACCACCTCTTGCTCATGAATGAGGCCCACGCCCGGCAAGTCCTTGCCGACTTCGAACGGCACTACAACACGCATCGACCTCACCGGGCCCGAGATCAACGGCCCCCTCACGCCTCCGGGCAGCCAGCCACCGTCCACGGCCTCGACGGCCTCAGACTCCTGCGCACCCGCATCCTCGGCGAGGCTATCAACGAGTACCGGTACGCCGCTTGACCTGCGCCGATGACTTTTCGAGCCCCACACGGTCGGCGTCGTGCCGCTGCCTCCGGAGCAGGCGGAGCCCGCCAAGGCTCCCAAGGCGGCCGTGAGCGCCTTCGAGAAGGGCGTGGCGGCTGGACCGCACCGGGTCTGTGACGGTCCCCAGGGCCCACGTAGAGGCGTTGCCGGACGGGTCGGAGGTCAAGCTCGGGGTGTTCCTGAGCAACAACCGGAGCCGCCGGGCCAAGCTGACCGCCGACAGGCTCCAGGCGCTCGCCGCGCTCGGGCTGGAGTGGGCGGTGTAGATCGGACAGATCAGCTGAACTCTGTGAGTCGGGGCTTAGGTGGCGGTGAAGCCCCCTACAGCGCACTGGTGAGTGCGTTAGGGTGGTCACTTAGTTGACAACTAAGTCGACGACTGTCCGTCCGAACAGGGGCGGAAGACCCCGCAGCAGTGCTGCGGATGGCGACGGGGCCCCCGCCGCGCGCACGGCAAGGACCCCGCGCCCCGCGTTCTGGCGCCGGCCCAGCTCACCTCGAATGAGCTGGGACCGGCATCAGGTCTGAAGCCACCAAGTGCGGACCGTCTGACCTACCCAGAACGCGGTGGCCGATACGGGGGTCATCCAGAGTCGGATGCGTCGCCGCACCTTCTTCCAGTTGACCGACTTCGGCCTCTCGTGCTTCCCCATCGTGATCCCTTCGGGAGAGGGGACCGATGTTCGGACCCCGGGCCCGTGGACCCGCTTGCGATCCCTTCCGAAGGGTTCCTTGCGGGGAAGCTGGCACCAGCCTACGTGGTGTCAGCGGCGCTCACGGACCCTTCGGGAAAGGCGAGTTGGAGCGGCCACAGCGAAGCGTTACCTGGCCGGGCGGCCGGTCCAGCCCTATCGTCCGCCGCAGAGAGTGAAGATGGTTGCTATTGAACCTTCTTCGTGTATTGGGGCGAAGCCTGGCGGCCGGGCGTCCAGGTAACTCTCAGCGAGGCATTCCCGCTATATGTGACCCATGCCACAGCAGAGGCCGCTGTTTGTGCGTGCCTGCACGGGCAGGGGCTACGGCGCGGCGGGGAGAGCTTCTGTGAGGCAGTCCAGGCGCGGGCACAGGTCGAGGCGGCGGATACGGAGCTCGGCATGGAGCTGTGCGCCCGCCTCCAGCCCTTCCAGGACCGCTACGACCAGGCCGTGCGCAACGGCGACGCGGCCCGGCTCACCGGGATCTGTCCGGGCAAGCACGGCCGCTGGGGACGGATCTGCGTCCTGGACGACGGTCACGAGACCTCGATGGAGGAACCGCACTGGGGCCGCAACAGCGCGGGCCGGCCGATCGCGTGGGTGGGCAGCGCGCCCGACGACTGGTGATCGTGCCCGCCCCCAAACCGGAGCGGGCGGCGTGACGTTGGCAGGCAGAACCCCGGGCACGCTGCGGCCCGGGGTTCTTCGCTGACCCGGGTCAGCGGCACCGTGCCCCAGGGCCTACACGCACTCAAGTGCGATGCCGGGGCCCGGAGGCGGTGGCATCGCACTGGTGTGCGTGTAGGCCCTGAGATCTTGGGCCCGGTCCCCCTCTTCCGTGCGTCGCACTGGTTCAGGTCTCGGCGGGCTCCAACGCGTATAGCTCGTAGGGGACGGTTCCGTCGTCGGTGTGCCGGTCGGACGTGCCGATACGGGTGAACCCGGCTTTGGCCAGGACACGGCCGGAGGCCGGGTTGTCGGGGTGGTGCATGGCCTCCAGCCGGTTGAGGCCGGCGGTGGTGAAGGCGACGGAAACGACCTGGTGCGCGGCCTCGGTGGCGTAGCCGTGGCCCCAGGTGTCCTCTCGGAGGATGTAGCTGATGGTGCCCATGGACGGGGTTCGTCGCCGCAGGGCGATCAGGCCGATCAGCACGGCTTCGTCGAGGATGCCCCAGCTCCACTGCGCACGCGGGGTTTCGGCAGCTCGGGCGAGGGCTGCGCGGATCTTCTCGTGAGCCTGATCGAGGGTGAGGGGCTTGCCGGTGGTGTGCCGGATGGAGGCGCCGCTGTAGACGCGGGTGAGGGCGGCGGCGTCATCGGGGCACAGGGCGCGCAGGGTCACCATGCGGCGGTCAGCTCCTTCGCGGTGGGCCGGTCGGCAGGGCTGGGGGCCAGGCACGCGGTGATGACGTCCTCGAACTCAGGGAACGGCCACGGCCGGACATCGCGCAGCACGGTGGTGGTGCCCTTGGCGATGACAGCCAGCTTCTCCAGTCGGTCGGTGGTGTCGTCGTAGGGGACGGGGCGGTGGCCGGCCAGCACCAGAACAGGGCGGCGCCCAGGCTCCAGATGTCGGCGGCTGGCTGTGCCTGGATGTGGGTGTCGGCGGGGGTGGAGAGGATCGCGGTGGCGATCTCGGGGGCGGTGGTGTGGGTGAGGGCTCCCCGGTACGGAGCGCGGCGGCCGTCGCCGGGGCCGCAGGCGAGGGCGTAGTCGATGACCGCCGCGTGGCCGTCGTTCGTGACGAGGGTGTTGGTGGGCTGGACGTCGGCGTGGGCCCAGCCGGCGGCGTGCATCCGGGCAAGGTGCTCCGCCCAGCTGCGGGCGATGCCCGCGAGCCAGGGTCGGACCGCGGCGCGGTCTCCTTCGGGCCCGCGGGCGAGGGCGAGAGCCCGCCACAGGGGTGCGCCGTCGATCCAGTTGACGGCCAGCCACCGGCCGCCCTCCCAAGTCCCGGCGCTCACCCGGTAGTCGGGGCTGAGGGCGCCGGCGGCCGTGAGGTGAAGGAGGTGGTCGTCCTCCTGGGCCATCTCTGCGGCCTTGTCGCGGGCGTTGTCGCCGTCGGGGGTGTTGGCCTTCACCGCGACCGCTCCCTTGGGGCCCTGGACCTTCCAGGCCCGGGAGCCGCGCCGGTCGCTCAGGAGCTGGATCGCGATGGGCTCGCCGGTCTGTCCGGTGAGGAGGGCGACAGCTTCGCCGGGGGGAGGAGGCGTTGGGCCCATGTGCGGATCTCCTTCCACTCGGTGGGGATGTGCTCGAACACGTCGCGGCCGTCGTCGTCGGCTGCGGCGAGCGCGGCGGCCAAGTCGGGGGTCGCGCTCAGGAAGCGTGGGTCGCGGCGACGGACGGCGGCCCTCACGGGGAGGAACGAGGCGGGGGCGGCCGGGATCCGGTGGCCGGCCGCGGTGACTTCCTCTTCTCCCGCGTAGAACTTGCCGAACATCACCCCGACCGGCCCGTAGAGGTTCTTCAGCACCCAGTGCGGCCAGGCCAGCAGGTCACGGTGCCGGGCGCCGGGCACGTCGCCCACCAGGACGATGTTCTCGCACCGCAGGAGACCGTGGGGCCGGTTCAGCAGGGGCCGCAGCCACTCCGCGGCCTCGGCACCCGCGTGGAAGAGCTCCGCCTGGACGGCTTCGGCGTCGCCGTCGGCGCGGTAGACCGTCCAGGTCGTCAGACCCCGCTGGAGGGAGGGAGCCAGGTAGGGGCAGTGGGCGGTCATCTGCCGTGCGTAGTCACGGATGTCCACGGATCTCGGCCGGGTGGTGCTGGCCTCAACGAGGCGCAGCGCCCCGGTGGTGGGCCGGGGCGCTGCGCTGGTGCGGCCGGTGGTCACCGGCGGGCGGTCTCCGGCTGGTCGGGCACGATGTCGCCGTCGCCGCCGGCGGGGCCGCAGTCCCACTCGGCGACAACGGTGCCGCTCTCCTGGTAGCGGGCGATGGCGGCCTGGTCGACGTTGCCGTGGGCGTCGGTGAACCAGATCTCCGGCAGCGGTCCGTACGCCTCTTCGTAGGCGGCGACCCAGGCGATCGGGCCGTGGCCGTTGTTCGCGACGTGACGGATGGGCTGGCCGGCGGTCTCCTGGCACAGGGCCGCGTAGGCGGGGGTGCCGAGCAGTTCGTGCCAGGCCGCGTCCACGGCCGGGGAGAACATCTCGGGTGCGGACTGGCCGTCCTTGAAGCGCTGGCCGGTGATGGTCATGAACCGGCGCAGCTCGGTCGTTGCGGTACTCACGGTGGTGCCCCTCTCTGTGTCGAGTGGTGCTCTCCCGGCCCGGGTTGGGCCGGGGTGTGGTGCCGTGCACCGCGCACCCGGGAGATCGGTCCCGGGTGCGCGATGGTCTCAGGGGGCCGGGACGGCCTGGGGTGCGATGCCTGCGAGGCGGTCCAGGCGCTCGTACAGGGCACGTACGAGCCGGGCGCGGCCCTGGGCGCAGCGCGCGGTGCCCTCCAGCGGGACGGACAGGCGGCGGTCGGCTTCCTCGAGGACGACGTCGGCGAGGGCGCGGGCGGCGTGGTCTTCGGGCAACAGTTCCGCGGCGCGGCGGACGTCGGCGGCGACGGCGCGGGCGGCGCCTGTGAGCAGCAGCACGATTTGTTCAAGGTCTGCGGGCGGCAGGCCGGGGTTGCCGGTCCATCCCAGCACGGCTTTGACGAGGCACTTGTGGAGCTCCCGGTCGAGGGGGAGTTCCGCTTCGAGGCGTCCTTCGGGGTCGTGGAGGACCAGGTGCGTGCTGCTCATCGGTGCCTCGCCGGGTCGTGGGTTGCGGGCGGCACGGTCTCGTTCGTCGGACGTCGACCGCATCCCGACGGTAGGGGCGGGCGGGATGCGGTAGGACTGACCGTGAGTACGGGTTTCGGTGCGCAGGGCGACCGGGGAGCAGGCCGGTATGGGCAGGCCGCGACGAACATCAGCAGGTGCCGTGAGCGGGTTCGTGCTGCGCCTGGTCCGCGAGTCGATGCCGCGCACGCAGGCTGCCTTGGCGGAGGTCCTGGGCGTGGACGTGGAGACGCTGCAGGGCTGGGAGTCGGGGCGGCGTCCGTTGGCGAACATGCGGGCCGGGGCGCTGCCGGAGTTGCGCCGGCGGTTGCCTCCGCTCGGTGCGGACGTGGCGCTGGTGCCGTGGCTGGACGCGGCGATGGACGCGGACCGGATCATCGCGGCCGGGCTGGACGGCGAGGTCGGCGGTCCGCACCCGCTGGCCGGGTGGGTGCACACCCAGGACACCGCGCACATGCTGGCCTGGGCGCTGAACGGCACCGTCCCGCCGGCGCTCGCCGGGCGGTTACCTAGGCCCCGGCGCGGTCCGGTCGCCGTCGCGCCGCAGCTGGCGGCCGCGGCCAGGGCGGTGTTCTTCGATCACCTGCGGGGCACGACCGAGGCGGCGGCCCGGCAGGGCGAGGGTGGGGTGCTGCTGCACCGCCAGGCGCTCTACCTCGCCTCGTACGACCGAGGGCCGGACGCGGCCGCGTGGACCGCGCACACCCTTCACCGCCGTCGTGACGTGCTGGCCCGGCGGGGCTGGTCGCCGCACTGGGCGGAGGCCCGCTCCACCGCGACCGCGCTCGCCCGCCTGGGAGATCCGCAGCCGCTGCTGGACTTCAACGACCGCGCCCTGGCCGACGACGACACCGCGGAGGCCGCGAACCTGAACTACTGGGCGCTGTGGCTGGGGGCGCTGCCGCTGCCGCAGCCGGACGACGCCTTCATGCGAGACCGGGACCTGTCGAGCTGGGATCCGGTGACCCTGCTGCGGGGCCTGGCCCGCGGGCTGCACCTGGCACCCGGCTACGTCGACCTGTACGCGCACTCGCTGTGGGCGCTGCTGACGGCCTTCCCGTGGCTGGCGCAGGCCGCCGGGCCGCTCGCGGGCCCGCTGCGTGAGCAGGCCGGCCAACTCCTGGACGGAGCAACGCTGTCGGCGAGATCGCGGCGCGAGCTCGCCCACGTCCACTACGTTTTCGATCACAACCGCTGACACCGGAGGACCGCATGGCCAACGACACCACCCAGGGCACCGCGAGCTTCATCTCCGAGATGGGCGTGCTCAAGCGCGTCGCACGGACCGGCTGGTGGTTCACCGGCAACAAGGCCCCCGAATCCGTGGCGGAGCACTCCTTCCGCGTCGGGGTGATCGGCTCGGTGCTCGCCATGATGGAAGGCGCAGACCCGGCCCGGGTCGCCCTGATGTGCCTCTTCCACGACAGCCAGGAGACGCGGGTCGGCGACATCCCGCACATCGGCCGGAAGTACATCAGGGCCGCCCCGAACGGCGAGGTGACCGCCGACCAAGTCGCCAACGCCCACCCGGCCGTACGCACCGGGGTACAGAGCGCGGTCGACGAATACGAGGCCGCCGAAACCCCGGAGGCGATCGTCGCCCGCGACGCCGACAAGCTCGAATGCCTGGTCCAGGCGGTGGAATACCGGGAGCAGGGCTACAGCCTCACCCAGAACTGGATCGACACCAGCCTCGCCTCGCTCCAGACACCGTCCGCGAAGGCCCTGGCCGACGCCGCGCTGAGCATGGACTCGCTCCAGTGGCAGAAGAACTTCCTGCCCTGACCGATCCAGCCGCCACCGTCATCGGACGGCGCGACTGCATGGAGCCGGGCCCCGGGGGCGTTGATCCCCCGGGGCCCGTGGTGTGACCGGCTCGGGGTCAGCTCTGGTTGTCCTCCGGGTCGGTGAGCCAGTTGACGACGTCGGCGTCGGTCATCCGGACCGCCTGCGTCTCGTGGGCGTCGCCCTGCTGGACGACGTGGAAGCGGCCCGGCTGGGGGTGACGCTGCTTCGGGGCGGGGCCGGCCATCGGGGCGAGGCGCCGCCAGGTGTCGGCCGTGAACCGCGCCAGGATCACCGTGGCGAACTGCTCGCGGGTCTCCGGTCCGAGGACGGTGGTGTGGGGCCGCCCGTCGAAGATGACGTGGACGCGGGCCGTGCGTCCCGCCCAGAGGGCGTCCTCGAGCGCGGTGATGGCCGGGGACGTCTTCGGGTCACCCTTCTGCCGGGACGTCTCCCAGTAACGGGCGAGCTGCCGCAGCGTGGCGTGGGCCTCGTCGATCGCGACGATCAGCCGCGGCACGTCCTCCAGGTCGCCGTTGAGGTCGAGGCGGCGCTTGAGTTCGTCGGCGAGGCCGACCAGGGCGTCGTGGATGCCGGCGATGTTGCCGCGGTGGGTCACCGTGGGCAGGGCCCTCGCCCACAGGTGGGAGATCCGCTTGGGGTCGAGCACCAGGGCGTGGGCGCCCTGGTGCAGGAACTGGGCGGTCAGGGAGCGCAGCATCGTGGTGCTGCCGCCGCCGCTGGCGGTGCAGACCAGGACGTGCGGGGCTTCGACGTCCAGGTCGACGGCGATGGCCCGCCCGTCGGTGCTGATGCCGATGAGGGCGGTCCCCTCGGGCAGCGCCTCTATCTGCTCGCGCAGGTCGGGGGCGGAGAAGCTCAGCATCTTCGGGAGCGCGGTCTTCTTCATGGGTGTGTTCCTCTTCTGTGCGGTGCCTGGCGAACCGGGTGTTCTCCAGGGCTGGGGGGATCGTGTCGGCGAAACCGGACAGGTCCGGTTCGGCCGGTGTCGGCGGACTGGCGGATCAGTCCAGGTCGGTGGTGCCGGTGGCGGCGCGGGGCCGGTTGCGGGCCCACTTCTTGAGGTCGCCGACGCGGTAGAGGAGTTCGGCGCCGCGCTTGTCGACCGAGTTGGGGAAGGTGCGGTCGTTGGCGCGGGCGTAGCGCAGGGCTGCGACGGTGATGTCCGGCAGGTGCTGCTGGTGGGCCTCTCGCAGTCCCACCGCCTGGTCGTCGTCGGCCGGGGCCGGGTTCGTCGGCGACGTCGCTGCGGGGCTGCCTGAGTCGACGGCCGGGGTCTTCGTGCTCCAGGCGTCGAGGACGTCGGCGTCGAGGACGTCGGCGTCGACGGCCGCCGTGGGATCGGTTGTGGGCGTGAGGGCCGGGGCGCTGGTACTCCAGGCGTCGGTCAGGAAGTCTGCGGGTGCCGGAGTCGGCTTCTGCAGCTGCACCGGGCCCTGCCTGACGGGGGTGGCGTCGCGCCGCGAGCCGGTGGCCGCTGCGCCGGTGGTGGCCCACTGGCGGGCTTCGGCCTCGGTGAAGAACAGCACCTGCGTCTCGCTGGCGGAGCCGCCGATGACGACTTGGGCGCGGCCCGGGTGCTTCGTGGACTTCGGCGCGGGATGGACTTCCGGGGCGAGCATGCGCCAGGCGTTCACGCTGTAGCGGGCCAGGATGCGGGTGGAGAACTGCTCGCGGACCTCCGGGCCCCCAAGGGCGCGGGCGGTCGCGGACTGGGCGACCAGGAGGACGTGCATGCGCAGCTGGCGGCCCATGTAGAGGATCTCGTTGAGCGCGTCGACGGCCGGGAGACCTTCGGGTCGCCGGACTCGCGGGCCTTCTCCCAGTAGCGGGCCAGCTGCTTCATCGTCGCGTTGATCTCTTCGAGGAGGATCAGCAGGCGGGGGCCGATGGCTTTCGGGTCGGCGTCGATGCCCAGTTCGTCGGCGACCCGAGTGCGGCGCCGGCCTTCCATGCCGAGCTCGATGAGCTGGTCGTGGATGTCGGCGATGTCGGCGCAGTAGGTGACGTTCGAGATGCCGCGCGCCCACGGGTGGGAGATCCGCTTGGTGTCCAGGACGAACACGTGCGAGCCGTGGTGGAGCATCTGGCAGGCAATACAGCGCAGGGTCACCGACTTGCCGCCGCCCGTACTGGCGTTGACCAGGATGTGCGGGGATTCGGCGTCCAGGTCGACCGAGACGATCCGCCCGCCGGCACCGAACCCGATGATCGGCGCGGACTCCTTGGCCTTGACCACCAGCTCTCGCGTCTTGGGGTCCTTGAAAAGGGCCTTCGCCGGGGGCTTACGGGTCTTCTTCACCAGCACGTACGGCGTGCGGCCCTCGGGGTGCCAGGAGAACGTCACGCCCTCCAGGGCGAGCTTCTGGGTGATGAGGTCGGAGACGACGTCGCGGGAGAAGCCCAGGCGCCTGGACAGGTCGATGCGCATCTCCGCGTCGTCGTCGGAGAAGTTCTTCGGGATGTGGAGGTAGCGGCGCGGCTCGGTCTGCTCCGCGTATCCGAGCGGCTGGTGGAGTGCGTCGTGCAGCGGGCCGACCCACTCGCGCATCAGCTCCCGGCGCTCCCGGGTCAGCACCATGTACGCCGCGCTGCCCACGGTCAGCACCGACGCCGCGCCGATCCCGCCGGGCTCCAGCGCGGCGAGCGCCGTCTCCCGGTTGTCCCACAGTTCCTGGAAGGTCTGCATGGTGGCGTCCAGGTCCTGGGTGGCCAGGTAGCCGCTCTCCGCGACCCCGGCCCCCAGCGCGACGCGGAAGGACAGGCGCCGCCACCCGGGCTTGTAGGAGCGGCGCCGGACCTTGCCCTCCACCTTCGGCAGGACCCGGGTGCCCGCGTGCCAGAACGTGGCGTCGGTGCGCTTCATGCCGTCCAGGTCCCGGCCGGCCAGGATCCGGCCGATCCCGAACATGAGGGATTCGGCGTCCTTCTCCACCTGCTTGTCGAACTTCGTCTGTGCCATGGCCATGCCCTTTCGATCTGCGTCCCGGCACCTCACACCTGGAAGTGGACACGAAGGGTAAAAGCGTTGGCCTGTGGATAGAGTCCGGCGATTTGTGGGCCCGGAGCAGCGATCTGTGGACAACTCCGCGGACCAAAAATCCGCAGGCGCCCCGACTGTGACGAAGCATCACAGTTGGCAAATCAGCACGCTTGTTGGCAAACGTCGCTGATGTCGCTCTGCGTTACGGGCACGCGAGATGTCCTGTCGCACTGAAGCTGGCGGATTCTCACTCGGTCTCATCCATGTTGTCGGACTCTCACTTCCGCGCGCCGGGAAGCATCTTCTACCTCGTTCGGGTGGTTTGGTCTCACTTTGCAGGCCGAGTTCTCATCGGTCCTGGCACGGTCGCTTGCAACATGCACGCGAGGGCCGGAGGTACCGATGCACCCGGGGCTGGTCGATGTGTCCCGATGGCCCACGGCTGGGCGGAGGAGTGCCTGGTGTGCTTCCGGACGCACTCGGTCCAGGCGGTCCATGACTGAAACGTCACGGTGCACGCCGACTAGGGCGAATGCAAACCTGAGCGCAGTGCCTTCACCAGGCCCAAGCTTGAGACGATCTTCAGCTAATCGCCGACCGCGACGGTCTACACCGTGAACTTCCCGGTGGATAGGAGCTCTCCGGTGCCCGGGTGGCGGGCAGTGAGACCCATAGCGGGAAACGCGCCGTTGTGGATGCGAAGGGCGACCGTTGCAGTGGAGACCCCTCGTACGGCGCTTCCCTCACCCCATAGTGGGGTGGACACGCATAATCCCGACAAAAGGAGCACTGCATGACACCACGCACCAAGCTCGTACGGCGGACCACCCGAATGATCCAAGCGGCAGCCGTCTCGCTTACTGCCCTCGCCGCGCTCCTCGTGCAGGCACCCACGGCCGCCGCCGCGGACATCTGCGACCACAAGGTCGGCGGAGACATTCTCATTGCCTACACCGCCACCGGCGGCAAGGGCGGGCCACTCGGCTGCCCCACCACCAACGAGCTGGTCACCCCCGACGGCGCCGGTCGCTACAACCATTTCACCGGCGGCAGCATCTACTGGACCGCGCAGACCGGCGCACACCCCGTATGGGGCGCGATCCGCGACAAGTGGGAGGCCCTGGGCTGGGAAACCGGCAAGCTCGGCTACCCCACGTCCGACGAGCTGACCAACCCCGACGGCACCGGCAAGCGGCAGACGTTCCAGGGTGGCACCGTCTACTGGCACCCCTCCTACGGTGCGCACCCCGTGTGGGGGAAAATCGGCGAACTCTGGGGCCAATACGGATGGGAAGACGGAGCGTTCGGTTACCCCGCCTCGGATGAGCAGTGGGACGAGAACTACAAGTCCATCTATCAGCGTTACTCGAAGAACAACCTCGTCCTGTTCTGGTCCGCCGGCAACGGCGTCGAAGGCTGCAACGGGGAATGCGTCGGCTATTCCGGCACCACCGGCACAGACTGGTTCCGCGAGCTCCGCGTCGAGATCCCGTACGGCACGAGCAACGTCGTCGTCCGCGCGTTCCCGACCGACGCCGGATTCAGGAAAGCTCGCAGCGACTTCCAAGGCGGCTGGTCCCAGATGTGGTCCCTCGCCCCCTACCCGAACGACGTCAGCCAGACCGAACACAACTCCCTGTACGAGCAGTACGCCTGCCACGCGAAGTTCGCCTTCCGAATCTGGCCCGGCGAGTGGAACACCGGCGTCAGCTTCGACCTCGAATCGTGGCGCAGCGACATCGGCATGGAGGACGCCACCAGCCTGACGAAGTTCCTCAGCCACACCTGCGAGTGGGACTGACCAACAGAACCCTGTGGGCCCCCAGCCTTGGCTGGGGGCCATCGGGAGATTCAGATAGGGCTACTGACCTGCGAAGGTACAACCGCAGCCCAGTTCAGTCCGGAACTGGACCGTGTTGGCCAGGCCGTTGACCCGCGGCGTTGCACGAGCCCCGATTCCGCGAGAGCCGACTCGATTGAGAACGGCACCCGACTTCGCTCCCCCACCACCTGGCAGACCTGCAGGTCAGAGTTCCATCAGCTGCCAACTCGGATGAGACGGGACACGAGACCGCTGCGCACACCCGCCCACGGCGTGGGCATCGACCCGCACGATCACAGCCCTTTCCACCGCCTCGGTCGCCGGGTTCAGGGCGCACGGGTGCGGGCCCCGACCTGTCCCGGTCGGGGCCCGCACGGTCAGTGGGGGGTCAGCTTGGCTGATCGCCGGTGTACCGGTAGATCTCGCTGGCGCTGGTGACGTGCCACACGGTGCCGTCGGCGCCTGCGGCGATGTCGGTGGCGTTGCCGGGGCCGGGGATGTTGACCCACGGGTTCGCGTCGTTGTTGGTGTACCGGTAGATGGCTCCGCCGGGGTTGACGCCCCACACGTTGGTCCGGGAGCCCACCGCGATGCGGCTGAGACCGCCGGTGATGTTCTTCCACGGGTTCGAGCTGTCCTGGTCCCCGGTGTACCGGAAGATCTGGTTGCCGCTGTTGACGCCCCACACGGTGCCGTCGGCGCCCGCGCCGATGTCGCTCAGCGCACCCGGGATCTTGAGCCACGGGTTGGCGTCGATGTTCGTGTACCGGAAGATCTCACTGGCCGGGTTGACGCCCCACACGTTCGTCCGGGAACCCGCGTCGATGCGGCTGAGACCGCCGGTGATGTTCTTCCACGGGTTCGAGCTGTCCTGGTCCCCGGTGTACCGGAAGATCTGGTTGCCGCCGTTGACGCCCCACACGGTGCCGTCGGCACCCGCACCGATGTCACTCAGCGCCCCCACGGGGCTGACCCACGGGTTGGCGTCGAAGTTCGTGTAATGGAAGATGCTGCTCGCCGCGTTCACCCCCCACACCGTCGTCCTGGACCCCGCCGAGATGGCCGAGAGACTGCCCGTGACCTTCACCCAATCCGCCATGCCGAAACACCTTTCCTTGAACCGGTATCAGCTCTCATTCTTGGCGGTGAGGCACGTCGCGAAAGCAGGTGAATGCTTGCCCTAATATCAAACAAGCCAGAAAATCGGTGTTTTAAATCCTGTCGCCTTGCAATGCGGCAACAGAGGCGCGTCGGGCAGCGGTGTTTTCGGCTCGAAGTGCTGTCCCACCTGCCGGGGATCGACACGAGCAGCGCTCCATGCGTCCCGCCGGGCGGCCTCACCAAAGACACCGAGACCCACCTACGGCACGCCCGTACAAGCTGCAAAATTCCCCCGCTTGAGTGGCTGATGAGTCGCGGGTTATCGCGGTGGGAAGTGCTGCGGCGCAGTGACCAGCCATGCGAGAGGAAAAGTGACCGTGGACACAAGCCAGGTAACCGTGGAGCAATTCGTGGCTTGAGACCGCCGACGATTCCGGGAACGAATCCTGGGACGGCAGGGTCAGCAAGACGGAGTGGCTCGCGTTCGCCCGGAGTGAGAGGGGTCAGCCCGAAGGGATGTGGGACGAGCAGGAGGCCATCAAGCTGTTCGACGATCTCGACTCGGACAAGTCAGGGTTCCTCGACCGGGACGACGCCAGGGCCGTTCTGGAGCGCGAATGAGCGAAGCGCGAGGCCGCCACTCTCAGGGTGAACAAGCTCAAGCCCCCGTATCCGTCAAGGGCTCGGACTCCAGGGAGTCGACGTGGTCGATGCCGCAGTCATCTGCTCCTTCCAGGGCCGCAGTCCAGACCATCAGCCCTTCTATGCATACCTCCACGACCTCCTGCCGGACTACGCGGCGCAATCCTCGGAGGGGTAGATCACGATCCTGATCGCGCGCTGCCGACTAACCTGCGTCGCCTTTGCCAACTACGTGGCGTCATAACTCTTTGACCAGCAGCAGGCTGTTCCGGTTCTTGCCAACAAGCCTGCGTCGTCACACCGACTGTGGGGCGCGGTCGGTACAACGGTGGGAGGGATCAATCTGGGAGGGACTGCATGACCGAACACGAAGAAGCGGTGGAACGCGCAAAGCAGTACGAAAGGTTCGCCAGGGGTTACGTCAAGAAGGCGCGGCGGCGGTGCTTACCGTGGGGCTGTGACCACTGCCTCCGATGACGCGGCCAAGCCGGTGCCGGTGCGTGTCGTGCTGCCCGCCGACCCGGTGCTGGGGCATCCGGAGCAGGAGGTCGTGGCGCGGCTGTGGAGGCGGCGGCAGACCGAGACGGGGTGGGTGTACCTCGTGGGGCTGCCGTCGTTCCGGGACCTCGAGGACGGCGGGGTGGAGGCGGCGGAGTACCGGGGGTGGGTCCGGGCTCCCGACCATGTGCGGCCGGTCGACGGCGTCGACTACGACCAGGTCGCCACCGAGCACCTTCCGCTGGCGCCGAAGTCGGTGGTTCGCGAGGTCCTCGGGGAGCGCCGGCCTTCGGGCTGGGTGCTGGCGAAGGTACGCGAGGGGCGGGGCCCGGCCCGGGGTGTGCTGCACGCGCCGGACTGCGAAGAGGCGCCGCAGGGCGCGCCGCTGCTCGATGTGGAACACGCGCTGAACGTCGCGGAGAACCCCGGGACACGGCTGTGCACGTTGTGCGGGTGCGCTCAGGAGCTGACGCCGATGATGAGCGGCTTCGACCACATCACCGACTCCTGACCTGCCGTGGTCAGGAAGCACCCTCGATGGTGACCGGGACTTCCAGCGGCACGATCCACTCGCTGTCCTTCGACCTGTTGGTCAGGGTGATCCGGTGAGGATGAGGGCTCCGTCGTCGGCGGCCCGGCGTATGTCCCTCATCTGAAGTGATGGCGAGGCATAGAGGAGTGCGCCATCCCGGTACAGCCAGTACTGGAGCTGCGTCGCCTTCTCGAGGTCCCGGCGCTGCTGTGGGTCGGCATCGGGCAGTACCAATTCGACGAAACCCCGCCCGTCCTTCAGCACTCCTTGGACGACGATCGCGCCCACTGCGGTGAACGACGTTCCTGCCGCGATCAGGTCAACACGGTCGCCATGGATCGGGCGAGTGCCAGGAAAGCTCATGCGGAACCCTTCAGGGGAATCGACGCGATCGGCTCCCACTTGATCGTCGCGCCGTCGTGCCACTACTCCACGAGGTGGATGTGGTCCGCGCGCACCGTGTGCGACAGCGGCGCCTCGATACTCGCCAACGCTGCCCGAAGGTCGACGGGGTTGATCGTCTCGGAGCCCTCGCTTAACGGTGCAGGCGATGGACATGTGGGGGTAGCGGCTGGCCGCCGGCCGGAAGGCGGTGCGCTGCTCCTGCGTGAGCTGGGTGATGCTGTCCACCAGGCGCGTAAACGGCGTTCCGGGCCAGCCGCTGATCTCGATGGCGACGGGGGCAATGGCCGGTCTGTCGAAAGTGAGCGTGAACGGCTCCACCTGCTGGACGTGTGCGCGCGTCCCTCACGAGCGAGTCGACGTCGACGTCGTCGGCGGAGAGGCCGACCGCGTGCAGGAGGGTGCAATGGAGCCACTCACCCGGCACCCGGCTCAGCCCCGGCCGTGAGAACACAGCCTCGGGTGTAGGGTCTCGCCGCCGATGACATGTCGATCTTCTGTGACCTGCTGGTCCTCTGTTGTCTCACCGCGATGTCACCCAAGATCAGTCTCAGATCGATGCCATTTCCTCGGCGGAACGATGAGTCTGCGGCTGAGCCACCGAGCACGAGGACTACATGCGAGCTCAGATCGCGCACCGATGAGTTTCCCGCGCCGCGCCGGTCTGTACGCGTGAGACCGACTCACGGAAGGCTGGCGCCATGCGGAAACTGATCTACGGCATGAACCTGACCCTGGACGGCTACATCGCCGCGCCCGGCGACGACATCGGCTGGAGCGTGCCGAGCGACGAGCTGTTCCAGTTTTGGTCCGACCAGTTGCAGGCGACCGACCTGTCGCTGTACGGGTGCAAGCTGTGGCAGACGATGAGCTCCTACTGGCCGACCGGCGACCAGCAGCCCAACGCCACCCCGGCGGAGATCGAGTTCGCGCGCCGCTGGCGGGACATGTCGAAGGTGGTGTTCTCCTCGACGATCGACAAGGTCGACTGGAACACCCGCCTGGTCACCGGCGACGCGGTCTCCGAGATCACCCGGCTCAAGGCCGAGGACGGCGGCCCGATGGACATCGGCGGCGCGACGCTCGCCGGGGCGGCCATGCGGGCCGGGCTGATTGACGAGTATGTGCTGGCCACCGCGCCGGTCCTGGTGGGCGGCGGCACGCCGTTCTTCACCGCGCTGGACAGCTGGGTGAACCTGAACCTGGTGGAGACGCGGACGCTTCCCTGCGGCGTGATCCTGACCAGGTACGAGACGAGGCGCTGAGCGCCCGTCACGCGACTCGACCGCCTGCCGGGTCCACGCGAACGTGAACGCCACCACTGGGGTGGACAGCCGGCAGTGCGGCTTCACATCCACCACTACCGGACCCTGCTCAGTGGTCAAGATGTAATCCGGGATGCGCTTGCGGGCCTGCCCCTCCACAACGGCCTTCAGCAGGAAAGGCTGGGCCACGATGCCGCGTACGGACGGATCGAAGTCGGCAAAGAGCAACCGCGACAGTTCCAAGCGCGACTCGTAGATCACGTGGTCGCGCATCGTCGCTGACCAGTAGATACCCGAGTAGTGCTTCTGGCCCTTGTACCGACGGAACGTCCGCTACGGACAAGCCGACTGCAGAAGGTCGACAGGTGCCGTACCCCAGTCCCGGACCTCCACAAGAGCACCAAGCTGCTGACGGATACTCACCGTCGCCGTGACACTGTTCATCGCGTACCCCCGCCCCACGGGCAACGACCCGTACAGCCAAAGGTGTCAGCCAGGCACTGACGGGCGGAGCGGGCCGGAACCCCGCCACCCGAACGGGTGAGAACCCCGACCAGCGAGTCTCACGAAGACGGCATAAGTGCCGCCGATGTGCCATCGGAGATGAGACTGTGCCGCGAAATCTGAGACCCTACATCGGGGTAGGACGCGAGCAGCGCGTCTCCCTCACTCGCCGCCGGGAGGATGTGCCAGTGCAGGTCGCGCCGCCCCACCGGCCATGCCTTCGCCACCCGCTCGAAAAAGCTCTCCCCCCGCACCCTCTCCCCCGGATCTTTCGCCAGAGCCTGCCACCTTCCACGCACCCCATGCACTGGATTCGCCAAGGAACATGAGGTTCAAAGATGGGCTCTCAGGGCGTATCGCCGGAGTAGTAGAAGCGGCAGCTGACGCCGGGGCCGGGTGTGCGAGGTTCACCGGGACGCGGATCGTACAGGGCGTGCCCGCCGGGCCACCGCCCGAGCTCAGTCATCAGGGCGACACCGTCGTCGACTTCCTCCGGCCGCCACCCGTGGATGTCCAGCAGCAGTCCGTCCAACGGCCCGCCGACGAGCGCGGCGTACGTCTGGTGCGGGAGCGGGCCGGGGTCGGGGTCGTCGTGGTCGCGGCCGAACACCCGGCCGCGCAGCAACTGCTCATCACCGTTCATCCGACCAGCCTGCCAGCCTGCCAGCCACCACCGACAGCGCGGGCTCCGATCTCCGCAGGAGGCTGGAGCTGTGACTGGGCGAGATAGTTGCCACTTGGGCGCGACCTGTCACTGAGCATCTGGGAGCCCGATATCGGTAGCAACGATGCCGGACGGAAGAGACGATGCGCAGGCGAGTCGTCGGTTTGGCCACCAGACTCCACACGTTGAACCGCTCTCTTGGCCAGAGGATGTCGGATCTCAACCAGGCTTGCGTGTGGGGGAGTTGTGACGCAAACGATGGCTCCCGTACGGCAGCCAAGCGTTGGAAATTCGGCGCATCTGGTGCCGGGTCAGACCCCCGCGGACGTCCGGGCGTCCTTGGCGGGTGTCACGGGCGCCGCCGCAGGGCCGCTGCCGTGCCCTTTCGGGGACCCGAACCAGGCTACTGCCACCGCGCCCGATACGGCGAGCACGAACCCGGTGATCGCCGCCCAGGCGAAGCCGGGACGGGAGGCATCGCCGAGCCACAGCACGCCGATGATGCCCGGCAGGACGGTCTCGCCGACGACCAGCGCGGCGGTGGCGCCGTTGACCGAGCCGATCTGCAGGGCGACCGTGTGCAGGTACATGCCGCCGATGCCTGCCACCAGGATCGCGTAGAGCGCCGGGTCGCAGAGCAGCGCTCCCGGGTCGAAAGGGTCGATGCCGTTCAGCACACGGACCCCGACACCGAGGGCGCCGAAGCCCAGTCCGGACAGCAGGCCGGCCAGGATCGCGGCGCGCGCCCCCAGTAGGCGTACGACCACGGTGCCGCCCACGATCAGGAGCAGCGAGATCCCCAGCAGCCACCAGTGCGTGGAGATCGGGGTGTCGCCGCTGCCTTCCGGGCCCGCCGCCGTCGCCAGAAGCACCAGCGCGGAGCAGACCACAGCAATCGAGGTCCACTCGGCGCGGTTGAGCCGGATGCCGAGGAGCTTGATGCTCAGCACCGCCGTGATCACCAAGTTGGCGCTGATCACGGTCTGCGACAGGAACAGCGGCAGGAGGCGCGCCGCCAGTGCGCCGAGCCCGAAGCCGACGAAGTCCAGGATGGTCCCGACGATGAACTCCCAGGTCATCGCCGCCTTCGCAGTGGACGACAGGCTCGGGCCACCGTGCTGGGTCACGCTGCCCTCGGCGGCCTCCCGGCGGGCTGACTTCTGTGATCCGACGGCCTGAAGGACGGAGCCCGTGCCGTAACAGATCGATGCTGCCACGGCGGTGAGCAGTCCTATGAGCACCGAAAGCTCCGTTCATGTATGGGTCGGTGGGGTTCGGTCCCGTTCCCACTGGCAGACGTGGGTTTCGGCGCGAAAGTTGCTTCCGGCGAGTCAGTTACCGGCGTATCTCCCTCCATAGGCCAACTACGGTCAGCCACATTGCCCATAGCACACTGCAATAGGCCTTAGCGCAGTGTCACGAAGTGTCCCCTTTCGCGCGTATCTCCTCCGCGCCCCAAAAAGGAGCCCGCCCCCAGAAGCCGCATCACGGAGATCACCGTCGCAGCCCCGGTCCAGCGAAGTTGGTGACAACTAGAGCGAAAAACCCCAGGTGGTGACAACTGGAATGCCCAAACAGTGACAGGTACCGCGCTCAAGTCCACGCTCGGTGCCAGCTCACCGACCCACCTTGGTGTCACCTAGCTCGCCCAGTCACAGGAGCCCGTCGCTGTGTGACTACCGGGTCTGGAGGGCGCCGCGGTCGATGAGGCCCTGGATATAGGGAGGCCAGTCCCGCTCCAGGCTGGTGGTGATGGCGGCGTGAACGTCAGCGCGTACCTGCGGGGTGACGTGTTCGACGTCGCCGCCCGGGTAGTACAGGCGTACCCCGTCGCGGCTGGCGTCGCACAGGATGGCGTGGGCCTTCTGCACGAGCGTCATGTAGAGCTGCGGGACCG
Source organism: Streptomyces sp. NPDC088246 (assembly GCF_044741025.1). Taxonomy (NCBI): domain Bacteria; kingdom Bacillati; phylum Actinomycetota; class Actinomycetes; order Kitasatosporales; family Streptomycetaceae; genus Streptomyces; species Streptomyces sp. NPDC088246. The sequence goes on along the minus strand of NZ_JBIURV010000040.1, from coordinate 7,824 downwards.
GTGCCTTGACGAGTTCGTCGATGACGGCTTCGTAGTCGGCTCCGAAGTCCGCCCAGCCCTTGCCCTGCTTGTCGAGCCAGAGGGTGACGTCGGAGAAGAAGACCGCTTTGCCTGGCCCGTCGTTCGGGTCGCGGGCCAGGCCGGTCGCGAGATCGAGCGCGATGCCAGCGCCCTTGCTGACGAGGTGGCGGGGAATCATCGCCGGGGCGACAGCCACCGCGCACTCAATCCGAGGGAGCCAACGCCCACTACCGGGCCCGCAGAGAACGCGGAGACTGGCACGCGGCTGGCCTCCGGCACCTCTTCAACCGGATGATCGGACAGCTCTTCCACTACCTTCAGAGGGGCGAAGTGTTCGAAGAACATGAGGCATTTCCCTCCTCTCTGAGGGATGCGGCTTGACTCCTTAGGCCCCTGAGATGCCTACGACCAGGTGGCGAGTAGCCCTGTGTAGCGTTCTGGGCTGCGGTCGCGCTGGGAGTCGAGCCAGGACTGCGGGATCAGTGCCACAGTCCTGGCTCGGGTTGCGGTCCCTCGGAGGCCCGATGCTGGAACGTACCTATGAGGCAGATGCCCTCATTGCGGGCAGGAAAGCGGGGCGAGGCCTGCACTGGTGAACACGTAGCTGACTGATCGTTTGTCTGGTCCCGGATAGGAGACGACGACGGCGGTCCCGTGGCTGTTGGTTCCCCCGTACTGCGGTGTCATCTGCGTGTAGGCGCGTCCGCGCAGGTCGGCGGCCCAAGTCGCGGTGGAATCGGTCCAGGTGATCACATCTCCGGCGACATGGACCCAGTCGATGGGCACCCCCTCGACCACCATGACCGGCGCTGGCCATCCGGCTCTCCAGGCGTACAGATTCTTGTTGCCCACTCCGGTCCACGCCCAGGTGGTTCCGTCGCTCGCCGAGGCCGGTGAGCCGTCAGCGGCGGCCAGCGCCGCGGGGAGGCTGCCCGGCGTGCCATGCGCGGTAACCGCAGTGAGCTTCGTGGGGGTGTCGATGGCGAAGGCCTCTGGCCAGACCAGTGTGTCTCCGGCGAAGAACGAGGGCGCCATGCGCCCGGTGTGCACGATCTTGTCGGTCGCCGAGGCGAGATCGTAGAGGTGGACCTGCCGCTGGACGTCGGTGAGTTTCTGGTCCTTGGTCCCGTCGCTGACTCCCTGGACCCAGGTCGCCTTGCCGTTGTTGACCCACGGGTACATGAACGGCCCGGGCACCGGGTTCCCGTCGGCGCCGACTTGGGTCTTGGCGATGCTCTTGGGGGCTCCGCCGGCCCGGGAGTCCCAGGCGAACAGCTCCCACTTGGAGCCGACATCGTTCGAGGCAAGGACGTTAAAGACCAGCCAACGGCCGTCGAAGTCAGCCAGGCCAAGGCCACCCTGGCCGGAGTTGGCGGCGGTGTAGATCGTGGTGCGCTTGCGACCCTGGTCACGCAACCAGACCAAGGTCACACGGCCATCACGCTGGCTGGCGGCGATCACCGAGGAGCCGTCGGGCGCCACCGCCATCGGGTTCAAAGACTCGCCCTGCGCCGCCTGGAGCATGCCGGCGGTCTGGGCCTGCTTCCAGGCGGCTGGGGTGTCCACCTTGCAGAACGGCTTGCCGGAATCGGCCGGGGGCGCGGAAACGGACGGCTGGGAGGGTGCTGCGCTGCTCGGGGTAGGAGACTCTGCTGTCGCCTCGGAAGTGCGTGGTGCCGACGAGCACCCGAAGGTGCTCGCCAGCGCCACGCCTACCGCTGCGATCAGCAGTCCCCTACCAGTTGTAGCCACGGCCGCCCATGATCGTCACGAGGGTGCTGTTGGGCATTCCGCTCCGTGAAGGCACGCTGGACCACACGGTGGTCGCCGAGTCCAGATAGGCCGCCCAGTCCCCGTCGTAGCCCTGGAACGGGAACCAGTGATAGATCGTCGTGCTGTTGTTGGGGTGGCCGACAAGGTGCGGGCCGTTGTAGACCTCCATCGCGTTGCCAACCAGGGAGGCGCCGGCGTCGGTGTCGCCTATGAGGCGGTTCTTGAACGCGGCGACGTCTGCGCTGGTCGGGGTGTAGGGCAGGTTGATCCTGACATAGGGGAACCCGCCCGCCTCGTCGTTCAGCTGTTTGCCCATCTGGTCCACGCCGGTACCGCCGTTGTTCGGCGTGATGCCGATCCAGCTGGCGAAGGTCCCCTGGTCGTGGTTCCAGATACCGCGCATGCCCAAGGCCATCACCAGCGTGGCGGGCCCACAGTAGTTGTTGTACCACTGGCCCTGGTGGGTGTTCGCGAGCATTTTGCTCGTCGCGGAAGTCACGGCCTTCGGTTTGTGGGCCGCCATGTAGGCGTCCTTCGACTTGAGTTCGGCGGCGGTGGCGTTCCTGCCGCCCCAGCCGTCCTTGGACTTGTCGTTCCGGTCGTCGTTGGCGGCCTTGGCCGCCCCGACCTCCTGCGCGGATAGGGTGCCGACCCAGGTCGGAGACGGGGAGTCAGCCGAGGCGGCCTGCGGGGTGATGAGTCCGGCGAATACGAATGCGGCCAGCACTCCTGCCGTGGTGGCCTTCGCTGCAATTGTCATGATGTCCTTCGGATGGTTGGTGGGCTGTGGGGATCGGCGTGCTGAGAGGCGGCGCCGTGCCGGCTACGCACGAACTCCCCCTGATCCGATGTTGATCGGATCGATGGAACCGATCTTTCTCGTGCTCCTTAACAGCTGTCTAACAGGCGGTGTTAGAGGCTACGAGGCGGCTCTCGCCCTGGCCCGCGAGATCCGCTGCCCCTACGATGAGGCCCGCGCCCTCGAAGGCGCCGGGCGATCCCTCGCATGCCTGGGGTCCGCCCGTGAGGGCCGTGCGTTCCTCTGCCAGGCCCTCGCGATCGACGAACGGCTCCAGGTACCCGACGCCGACCGCCTGCGCGCACTGCTGTCCGACGCCTGAGACGGTTGTGCGGCCTCAGGGTGTGAGTAGGGCACCGCTTCCCAGGTGCTTCGGCTACAACCGACCCCGCGCCTTCGACGGCCCGCCCGCGTACGGGCGGGGCCGTCGAAGGTTCTACCGGTCCGGTGTCCCGCGAGGCACCGCGCCCGGTGCCGGGGCGTAACCGGTGGCCCGGGTGGTGAACGTTCCCCGGCCCTGGGTCCGGCTGCGCAGCCGGGTCGCATAGCCGAACAGCTCGGCCAGCGGCACGGTCGCGGTGATCACGGACGTGCCGGCCCGCGCGGTCGAGCCCGTGACCCGGCCGCAGCGTGCCGCCAGGTCACCGAGCACCCCGCCCTTGCCGTAGCGGGTGGTGTCCGTGGACGTGGTCACCTCGGGGGTGTGCCAGGTCTCGGGCCGGGCCAGGGCGAGAACGCCGCCGTGCCGGCGCGGACGCCCGCCCCTGGGCCCGGAACGGGTCGGACCCGGGTCACGGAGCATGACACGGTCCGAACGCAGACGCCCGAGCAGCACGAGCGGCAGGTCCGCCAGCGCGTGGGAGAGGTAGGCGACGTCGTAGCCGGAGTCCATGACGATCAGCATCTTCGGATCTCCTGGCTTCCACTGCCCTGCGAGGATCAACCGCTCTGCAACGCTGCGGAGTTGGGCTGCCGTGACGGCGGTCGCGTCGTCGGCGGGCCCCAGACGCACAGCGTCCAGCAGGGCGACCCAGGAGGTGCGGCCCGTTTCCAGGGCGGCGACGAAGGAGTACGGCCAGCCCGGCACGAACTGGTCCTTGCTGCGGGCACCGCGTCCGTAGACGTGGCAGAACAGCCGGTCGTCGCTGGTCGGAGCATCAGGGCGGAGCCAGTTGCTCACGTCCACAGCCAGCACGATCCGCCCGTCGGCCGCCTTCGGCAACGGCAGGCCGGCCAGCGTGCGCCGCAACCGCGCCGGCTCTGCCCAGCCCCGGTCCAACGCTGCGTACAGAGCACCATGCCCACGCCGGTACTCGAGGGCCAGCGACAGCTCCACCAGCGTCTTCACCGGCCCGTCCACGCACAGCACCGCGTCCGTGAGCTCGAAGAGCGCATCCGCCCGGGCGTAAAGGCACTCGTAGAACTCGACCCGAAAGCGGGACAAGACATCCAACGCCTCGCCTGCGGGCCCTGGGAGAGGGAGACTCATACGCAGCGGCCGTTCTCTCGTGCTTCGTGACTCGACATCTCGAAGCGTGGAGAACGGCCGCCTCCGCTGTCCCGGGAAGAACCGCAGATCAGCAGGTTGGGTGACAGGCGAGGATAAACGTCAAGCTGAGGCCGCACAACCGTCTCAGGCGTCGGACAGCAGTGCGCGCAGGCGGTCGGCGTCGGGTACCTGGAGCCGTTCGTCGATCGCGAGGGCCTGGCAGAGGAACGCACGGCCCTCACGGGCGGACCCCAGGCATGCGAGGGATCGCCCGGCGCCTTCGAGGGCGCGGGCCTCATCGTAGGGGGAGCGGATCTCGCGGGCCAGGGCGAGAGCCGCCTCGTAGCACTCCAGAGCCTTCTCCGGGGCTTCCTCGGCAAGTCGGACGTCGCCCAGGATGACGAGGGCGGTCATCCTGCCGCCGCGGTCCTGTGTCTGCGTGCAGAGTTCCACGCCCGCCAGGGCGAGGCCGAGGGCCTCCGCGTGCGTGCCGAGGGCGGACGTGGCCTCGGCCAGGTGCATCGTCGCGTAAGCGCACCCGAAGGGGCTGCCCAGTTCCTCGCAGATGGCGAGCGCCTCGCGCAGGCCCTGCGCGGCCTCCGCGGGACGCCCGAGGCGCAGTTGCACCCGGGCCAGAAACGTGAGGGCCTGCGCCACGCCCATTCTGCTTTCGATCTCTCGGGACAACCGCAGGGCCCGCGCGATGGTGTCGGCGGCTTCGTCGTACGCGCCGAGCAGTCTCAGCACGTCACCGAGATCGGTGAGAGCGTTCGCCACGCCCAACGGAACGTCGAGACGCTCGTAGAGCACAAGGGCCTCGCGATGGCGGGCGACGGACTCGGTGTACCGGCCGGTGGACCTGAGGATGTCGCCGAGGGTGGTGAGGGCACCGGCCCGGGTGACGTCCTCACGTTCGCGGCTCAGCTCCAGAGAGCGCTCCAGACTCGCGGCTGCCTGTGCGTAGTCACCAGTGAGCTGCTGGACATGGCCGAGTTCGATCCAGACGGCGGCCTGCCCCTGCACGTCCCCCACGTCGACACAGCACGCGAGCGCGTCACGATGGCTGCCCATGGCGTCACCGAACCTGCCGGTCAGCCGCTGGACCCGTCCGAGCCCGTTCAGCACGATCCCCTCCCGGCGGCGGTCCCGCGCCTCGCGTACGAGCGTGAGGGCCTGCCGGAAACCCGCCTCGGCCTGCTCGTAGTGGCCACGCAGGCACTCGATCATCGCCTTGTTGTGATGGGCCACGGCCTGCATGGTGAGGTCGCCCGTCACCAGGGCCGCATCCAGGGCCGTCCGGTGCAGCGCCAGCGCATCGAGCCAGTGGCCGTTTCCCCGCAGGAATTCGGCCATCGCGGCGGGCAGGTGCGTAGCGTGGGCCATGTGCCGTCGATCGGCGGCGTACTCGACCGCCGCCCGCAGGTTCTCCCGTTCGGCGTGCATCCAGGCCGTGGCGTCCTCGGCATCGCGGAAGACGGGCAGAGCCGGGGGGCGGCGCGCTGTGCGGACGAGGTCCGGGGCGGTGAAACGTGCCATGTGGCGGTCGGCTTCGACCGTGGCGTGCAGGTAGTAGTCGAGCAGGCGCTCCCCAGGGGCCGTTGTCTCCTCGGCGGCACCGGCCCGGGCGTAGGCGCGGACCAGGTCGTGCATGCGATAGCGGCCGCGCGCCCGTTCCTCCAGAAGGTGCCTGCTCTCCAGGTCCTCCAGGAGTGCGCGTGCGGAGCCGAGGGAGATGTCCTCGATGGCCGCGGCGGCGTAGGCGTCGAAGCAATCCCCCGGCACGAGCCCGAGCCGATGGAACAGCCGTCGGCTCTGAGGGGAAAGGTCCTGCAAAGAGAGATCGAAGGCAGCGGCGACGGAGGTGTTCTCCGAGGCCAGGGCGTCGAGCCCGCCGTGAGCGGCGCCGAGGTCGCGTACCAGGTCCGCCGGGGACCAGGTGGGACGGTGGCGCAACCGGGCGGCCACGAGCTGGAGCGCGAGCGGCAGGTGGCCGCACAGGGCGGCGAGTTCGCGGACCGTCGGGTCGTAGGCCGTGACGTCCGGGCGTGCCGCCTTGGTCACGAGCAGGTGCACGGCCTCGTCAGGCATCAGCAGATCGAGGCTCAGCGGCGTCACGTCGGTCAGGGCCTCGAGCCGGCGGCGGCTGGTGACGAGAACCATCGAGCCGGGCGTCCCGGGCAACAGCGGTTCGACCTGATCGCTACCGCGGGCGTCGTCGAGCAGGACCAGGACGCGACGGCCGGCCACGCGGCTGCGCCAGAGGCCGGCCAGCGCGGCCGGGTCGGTCGGAATGCGCTGGGGGCTCTCCCCGACGGCGAGCAGCAGGGTGGTGAGCGCGTCCGCCGGATCCACGGGCGACGTTCCCGGCGTATGGGCGTGCAGAGGCAGGAATATCTGGCCGTCGGGGAACGCGTCCTTGAGCCGGTGCGCGACGTGGACGGCAAGCGCCGTCTTGCCGATCCCCGGCATGCCGTCGACCGCGTGGATGCCCACCACGCCGGGAAGGGTCCCGGGGTCGCACACGGCGGCGGCCAGCAGGCGATCGATCTCCGTGGTCCGGCCGGTGAACACGGCCACGTCCCGGGGCAGGGCGTTCGGCACGGCGAACTCGAAGGCGCCTGCCGAGGACCTTACCGCCGCGGCGTCGGGCGGCTCGGGGGCCCGTTCGTCGTCCAGTACCTCCTGATAGGCGACACGGACCGCCGGTCCGGGCTCGACCCCCATGGTGTCGACGAGGGTGCGACGCAGGCGGTGATAGACCTCCAGGGCCTCGGCCCTTCTGCCGATGCGGTGCAGCACCTGGAGGAGTTGAGCGTGGAAGGACTCCCGTACGGGAAACTCCTGTGCCAGGCGCGTGAGTTCGGCAAGCAGCTCGGCGTGGCGTCCTTGGCGCAGTGCGGCATCGCCCCGCAGTTCGACGGCCTGCAGGCGGGCCTCCTGCCACTCCGCCACCTGGGCCGCGGCGTCGAAGGTCAGGGTCGGGAACTCCGCCAACGGGTCGCCGCGCCACAACGACAACGCGGCATCCGCCTCGCGGCCCGCACCCTGCCAGTCCGCTGCGAGCCGAGCGTCGTGCGCCGCCTCCACGTGCCGTGTGAAGCGCACGTGGTCCAACTCCTCTTCCTCGACACCCAGCACCAGACCGCCCGCCGCGCTGCGCACCCGCGAGACATCGCCCAGTGAACGCCTCAGTCGCATCAGATGGTTGTGCAGCGAGGCCCGGGACCTGGCCGGGGGCCGCCCGTCCCACAGGAGCGCTTCGAGCCGGTCGTAGGAGACGACCCGGTTCGGGTCCAGGAGCAGCGCGACCAACAGGGCTCTGGCCATGGGGGAACTCGGCGCACGGTCCACTCCCCCGTCGTCGTGAACCGTGAGTACGCCAAAGAGCCCGAACCTCATGCCCACCCCCCTGTGAACGCGGGGACCTTCCCCCCTCGTCATCGTAGCGGCGCGGTCTCCGGAGGCGCGCGGGGTCACCATCGGGAACGCGTTCCGGGCGGGTGCCCGCGCAGCCAGGCGGCCTCTAAGCCTTGATCCACCGAGGGGATTTGAGAGTGGTTTTTTGATCGGTTTCGGGTCGGGTGGCCGGGTGAGGGCAGGTTGTGTCCGCTGGTCTGCCCAGCTTTTCCACGGTTCGGTTCCGGTCGGGCCCTTGCGGGCGGGGCGGGCAGGGGCTGTTCGTATCAGTCGGCCGGTCCGTGGGCGGTGGAGAACAGGTGTGTCCAGGCGTGCTGCCAGGGCC
>NZ_JBIURV010000039.1:0-55771 GCF_044741025.1 Streptomyces sp. NPDC088246 | reverse complement strand
CAGCATCTCGGCCGCGAACGCCTCCAGACGCGGACGGACCTCTTCCATCTCCTCAGGAGTCACAACTGAAAGAAGATCACAATCTATCCAACGAGGATCACTTGGGGTACCTAACAAAGTCCTACTAGCAGGACCGGCGAGAAGCTGCCCTCGCGCACCGTGGCCAGGGCGGCGAGCCGGTCCTCCTCCGACGTATCGTAGACAAAATCGTCGACCAGACCCCCGACGAACGCCTCGAAGTTCTCCGCAACCAGGGTGATCGCGAAGTCGTCCTCCTGATCAACGTGCACCACCGACGGCTCGCCGCCCTTGCCGCACGCGCGGTAGTCGAGGGCCAGCATGTCGTGGCCCGCCGAGGGCGTGTCAGCGAAGTAGACGCCGATGTCGGGGTATTCCCACATGTCGATCCAGAACCGGCTGCCGAACTCGCCGCCGAGCGAGTTCGGCTTCGTCCGTCCGATGCCCAGGATCCCGGTGATGGCGATGTGGTCCTCGGCCCAGGACGTCGGCTCAGCCATGGGGAAGCAGTCTCGAGCCGGGATGCCGCCATTGTGCGCGCGCATCAGAGCGACGTAGGAGCCGGGCAGACGGTATCCGCCGAGTTCCTCCTCCAGCGAGGCGATCAGTTCCTGCGAGGGCGGGGCCTCGACATAGTTCTCCAGCGCGTACGACGAATCCTGCCAGAATCCGGTGCCGTCGAAGCCCTCGAAGTACCCCACCACGTCCCCCTTTGCCCATTCGCCGGCAATCCTATGAGGCCCCGTGTCACCACTGCGGACCGGACCCATCCAGAGACGTGGCAGTCCGGCGGGGCAGGGGTGGCGTAAAGCCCGGCACGCAGCTCGTCGGCGACATCATGTTTCTGTCGACGATCGAGGGCTGGTGGTACCTGGCGACCGTCGTCGACCTGGCGACCCGCGAGGTGCTCGGGTACGCGATGACCGACCGCCACCGCGCCTGGCTGGTCACCGACGCCCTGCGCATGGGAGCCGACCGCGGTGGCCTGCAGCCGGGCTGCATCATGCACACCGACCGCGGTTGCGACGACGGATTGGGCCCGGGGACTACACCAGCAGCGAATTCCGCCGGGACCATAAGGGAGTTGAACCTGAGGCAGAGCATGGGGCGAACCGGTATATTTTGCGATATCGCCACAGCCGAGAGCTTCTTCGGTCTGCTGAAAGCGGAGATCGGCACCACTGTCCGGGAGAGCCACAAAGCGGCCCACGCCGACGTCTTCCGCTTCATCGAGGTCGAGTACAACCGCACCAGGCTCCGCAGGCACCCCGAGTTCGGGTACCTGACCCCGCTCGAAACCCGAGCCGGGCTGCAGTACGAGTTCATCCCCGCAGCGTAGGCACCCGGTGTCCACGATCAGGGGGAACTTCGGATGGTCGGGTTGTGAGTGCTTCGCCGTGGGGAATCGAACCTTGTGAGGATGGTGTGACAAGTTGCCCGCCGTCTTCCCCTACACCTAACATCCACATGATGAACGTTCGTTGAAAGGATCGGCACAGATTCCTTTGGGCGGCACCAGTCCCATACGTAACGACGCGTCAGGCGCGATGTCTGGCGTCCAGGCTCGGGGTTTCCACATGTCTCACGTCTCACGTCGCGCTGCCCTCGGGATCTTCGGAGCAGGGGCGGTCGGAACCACTGGACTCGTCTACAACTATCTGCACGACGGGCCCCGAAACGAACAGCCGGTACGCGGTGAAAGCAGGACCGGAAAGAACCCTGTCGTAACTGAGAACGCCCGCACGGGCACCCGGACCTGGCAGATCGAGGGCAAGGGGATCCGCGCCGCCAACGACCGAGACAGACAGATCCAGGGATATGCCTCAACGACCTCTGCGGCAGCCGGGGACTCAGTACACTTCCACGTCTCGGTACGTCCCGCTCAGGACTTCACCGTGACCGTGCACCGGCTGGGCTACTACAACGACCAGGGCGGGCGAGAAGTTTCCCGGAGCCCCAGCCTGCACGGTGTCACACACCCCGTACCAGAAGCGCACCCGGAACACGGAATGATCGACTGCCAATGGCCGGTCTCATGGACGCTCGATATACCCGAAGACTGGACCTCTGGCGTCTACCTCGCGCTCTTCACAACCAAGGACGGGCATCGAAGCTCGACCCCCTTCGTAGTCCGGGAGACCCAACGGCCCTCGGATCTGTTGGTGGTCCTGCCCTTCACGACATATCAGGCCTACAACGCCTGGCCCCAGGACGGCCGGACCGGAAAGAACCTCTACAAAGGCTTCGACGCCCAAGGAAGAAACGCCGGCAACGCGGCACGCGCGTTCAAAGTGTCCTTCGACCGTCCGTACTCCCACGGAGGCACTCCTTCCTGGTTCGAGATGGACTGCAGTCTCGCCCGGTGGGCGGAGATGTCGGGTTACGACGTTACCTACGCCACCAGCCTCGACCTGCACGAGGGACGAATCGACCCGTCGAAGTACGCAGCCATGGTCTTCCCCGGGCACGACGAGTACTGGTCACGGCAGATGCGCACCGTGGCCGAGGAAGCCATCGCCGCCCGAACGCACCTCGCCTACCTCGGCGCGAACAACATCTACTTCCACATCCGCATGGAGAAGTCGCCTGCGGGCACCGACAACCGCGTTGTTGCCTGCTACAAGCAGGACCCCGACCCGACTCCCGACGAGAACGGGCCGACCGTGCGTTGGCGGGACCTGGAGAAGAAGCGCAAGCACGCCGAACAGCGCCTGCTCGGCGTGCAGTACAACGGCATGCTCGCCAAGCCCGTCCCTCTAGTCGTCCGGGAATCCGGCCACTGGCTGTGGAAGGGCACCGGCCTCACCGATGGCGACAAGATACCCGGCCTCATAGGCGTCGAGGCCGACGGCTACGACCACAAGACACGGCTGCCCGCCAAAGCCGTCCAGCGACTGCTGTCTGAGTCCCCCTACTCGGACAGCATGGGACGCGGCGAACGCATCCAGAACACCAGCCTGCTCCAGCACCCCGACGGCACCATGGTTTTCGTCGCCGGCACCTTCTTTTGGCCGCTGGCCCTGATCGCCCCCGACCACCTTGACAGCCGAATACGGACCGCCACCAGCAATCTCTTCAACCGGATGGTGACCCACACCCCACGAACCTGAGCGCGGCGGGGAGGAAACCAGATCTCGAAGAGCCGAGGTCGGGTGCGGGGAACAGTCTTGAGCTGGGTGACGTCGTGACGTCTCCGCTGGTCAGGGAGACGACGAGCGGAGTCCCGTGCTGGTCGACGATGAGATGGTGCTTGCTGCCGGACCAGGCGCGGCCGACCGGCGAAGGTCCGGTGTGAGCCCGCCCTGATCGTGCGGACGCGCAAGCCGTCGATCGCGGCGTCATCCATCTTCAGGAGGCCCTCGCGTAGTTCCGCCAGAAGGACCTCGTGCAGGCGGGGCCATACGTCGGCATCGGTCCAGTTCCACAGACGTCGCCAGGGCGTCACCCCACTGCAGTCGCCCCGTTCCGCGGGAACGTCCCGCCGGCTCACGCTCTTCCACAGCCCGTGAACGATGCCCCGCAGTACAGCACGGTCATCGGTCGGCAACCGCCCGGGATACCGATGCCGCCGAGGCGGACAAGTCGGCAACAGCGGGGCTATACGTTCCCACAGGTCATCCGGCACAAGATCAGCGGACGACGGCAGATCCTGCCGACATAACACCCAACTGCCAATGTCGTTGAGCGTTCCGTAGTCACAGCACGGCTCGCCTCGCTACCGCACCAGGTGCGGACCGGCGCGCCACGTGCAGCAGGATCACGGCCGCATGTCCGGAGGCGAGCCGGACCGTGCTCCTGGCTGTCGCTTCACATGTCGGGCGTCGCCCAGCGGTCAGAGGCTGCTGAGCAGGCCGTCGAGTGGGGCGGGTATGCGGTGGGGGTCGAGGGCCTCGACGAGGACGCGGCCGTAGTGGATCTTGCGCCCTTTCTTCGTGCCGAGGAAGCGCCGCAACTGCTGCTGTGAGGTGCGGCCCCGCTGTGCGGGCTGGCGCAGGAAGGTCTCCAAGGGGCGCAGGTCGCCCTCTGCCCGGACGAGCTCCTTCACCCGCGTCACGCCCAGCGCGCGGATGAGCTCGTCTTCCAGATCCGCCGCGCAGACGAAGAACCCTTGCTGTGCTGCGCCGGCCCGCTCCAAGCCGCGGGCGTAGTAGCCACGCTCCGCCTCGTCGCACAGTCCCGTGAGGCGGAGGCCCAGGCCGGGTGGCCCGAGGAGGCGGGCGAAGCGCCCGACGCTCATCGCACCGCCCATCGGCAGGACGCAGACTCCTTCAGCCGCCAGGTTCCGGCCGCGGCTGGCGGCCAGCGCGCTGACCGCTGCGGCGTCGCTCTGCCCCTCGAGCAGGACGGCTGCCCGGACGGACACCCGCGCGGCCAGCTCGCGCGGGAGGTCGCTGGGGCCGCCGGCCGCCCACGCGGTGACCGCCTCCAGGAACGACCTCATGTCAGCCATGAGGCCGAGTCTCCCCCCTTCCCGGCCATCACACCAGGGAATTTCCGGCAGCGCGTCGCCCGGCGGTGAGCAGTCGGGGGCGACGGTCGAACGCGGTCGCGCAGCATAAGAGTCTCCTGGGACTTTTCTGGGACTTCCCGCTGCATCAACGGACACGAGCGTGAAACAGCGGAAAGACCATGTGTGCACTTCAGCGACCCGCAACCGCCGAGCCCCGGACCGGGCCGGACTGCGGATGGCGGACATCGGCGCGGTGGCCGTCACCACCGGCCCCGGCCTCTCGGGCGCGCTCCAGGTGGGCGTGAGTGCTTCACCGCTGATGAAGGCCCAGCGCGAGCAGGCCCGCGCCGACGCCCGGGCCCGCAAATCCGGCGGCGCCGTCGACACCTCCGCCCGGCGATCCGTCCTGAGGAAGTCGTGGCAACCATGGGTTGAGTTCCGATGAAATGCCGCGAGAAGAGTCACGCGTGAACAGACGCCCATATGGGGATTGCTGGCGCTCTGTCAGTGCCAGCATGAGACCCGTGGGCCGAGCGGAACCGACTGCCGGACCCTCTGGCGATTCTCCGTCCCCGCGCTGCGTCATCAGCGTGATTCCCTGTCTGGAGCGGCGATGCACGTACAGCAACGATCCCCACGCACCGTTGGGGGGTTCCCCCGATGGGTGCCGCCCCCCGGGCTGATCGGCTTCCTTGTGCTGCTTGTGTCGATGTTCGCCGTCTCGTACAAGATCGGTGATGTCGTGGGCCCGGTCGCACCCGGGATGCACTCCACCGGTACGGGTGGCGGCGGCCAGTCCGATCCGCACGGTGACATGGGTGACATGCACTCAAGTGATGCAGGATGACGGCAGCACGGTCGGAGAGCACGCCGGCGACCACCGACCTGGTCGTCGGTGGTATGACCTGCGCGGCCTGTGCGACCCGCGTGGAGAAGCGCTTGGCCAAGCTCGACGGGGTGACCGCCACGGTCAACCTCGCCACCGGACAGGCGAGGGTGAGCCACCCCCCTGAGGTCACAGCGCAGGCTCTCGTGGCCGTTGTCGAACGCGCGGGCTACACAGCCGAACTCCCCTCGGTGCCCGAACCCCTCAAAGCGGCCGGTCAGTCGGAACGGACACGGCACGAGACCACGCCGGAACGCGATCGGCTCGTGATCACCGCCCTGCTCGCCGTCCCCGTGGTGGTGCTTTCCATGGTGCCCTCTCTGCAGTTCCGCAACTGGCAGTGGCTGTGCTTCGCTCTGTCCGCTCCGGTGGTCCTGTGGAGTGCCTGGCCCTTCCACCTGCGCGCGTTGCGCGGGCTTCGCCAGTCGTCCGCCACCATGGACACTCTGGTTTCGCTCGGCGTCATCTCGTCTTTCGCCTGGTCGGTGTATGCCCTGTTCCTCGGCGGGGCGGGCGCTGCGGACATGCGCATGCCGTTCACCCTGCTTCCCTCCGTCGGCGGAGGCATTGCGCACGTCTATCTGGAAGCCGCTGTCGCGGTTCCGCTGTTCGTTCTCACCGGCCGGTTTCTCGAAGCGCGTGCCCGGCACGGCACAGGTGAGGCTCTGCGCTCGCTGGCCGGTCTGGCCGCCAAGGACGTGACCCTGCGGGACAGCGGCCAGGAGCGAAGGATTCCTGTCGAACAGCTCCGCGTCGGGCAGGAGTTCGTCGTCCGGCCCGGGGAGCGGGTCGCCACCGACGGAGTGGTGGTCTCCGGCAGCTCGGCTCTTGATCTGTCTCTGGTCACCGGGGAAAGCGACCCGGCCGAAGTCGGCCCGGGCCAGGCCGTGGTCGGGGCCGCTGTCAACGCCGGCGGCATGTTGCTGGTGCGTGCCACGGCAGTCGGCGCGGACACCCAGCTTGCCCGGATCACGCGCATGGTCACCGAAGCTCAGGTGGGGAAGGCCCGTGCTCAGCGTCTGGCGGACCTGGTGGCCGGCGTTTTCGTACCGGCTGTATTGGCGCTGGCCGTCACCGTCCTCGGATTCTGGCTCGGTGCTGGAGCGGACCCGCAGGCGGCCATCACCGCGTGCGTGGCGATCCTGGTCGTCGCCTGCCCTTGCGCACTGGGGCTGGCAACCCCGACCGCCCTTCTCGCCGCCACCGGCCGAGGTGCTCAGCTCGGGGTTCTGGTGAACGGGCCGCAGGCCCTGGAGACACTGCGTCACATCGACACGGTCGTGCTGGACAAGACCGGCACCCTCACCAGCGGTCACATGACCGTCTCCCACATCACCGTAGCAGCGGAGGGAATCGGGCAGGAGGCCGTGCTGCGGCTGGCAGGTGCAGCCGAGCAGGGATCGGAACACCCGGTGGGTCGAGCAGTCACCGCGTACGCGCAACGCGCACTGCCCGAGCGCCCTCTGCCTGACGTCTCCGCATTCAGGGCGACACCCGGGGTGGGCATCGCGGGTTGTGTCGAGGGCCGCCAGGTGGAGGTGTGCGCCGCACAAGGTGATCTTCCAGAGACCCTGGCGCGGTCTTTGGCCGAAGCCGAAGCGGCCGCGCACACTCCAGTCCTGGTGCGCGTGGACGGCGTCGACGAGGCTCTCATCGCGGTCGGGGATGTGCTGCGGCCGGGGAGTTACCGGGCCGTGCACAAGCTCAGGCGCCTGGGCGTGGAACCGGTTCTTGCCACCGGCGACCACGAGTTCACCGCCCACGCCGTAGCCGGTGAACTCGGCATCATCCAGGTGCACGCCCGATGCAGCCCCGAGAGCAAAGGGGATCTGGTGCGGCAGTTGAAAGGCGAGGGCCGCAGGGTCGCCGTGATCGGTGACGGTGTGAACGACGCCGCCGCCCTGGCCGGCGCGGATCTCGGAATCGCCATGGGCACCGGAACGGATGTGGCCATCGGCGCCGCGGATGTGACGCTGGTTCGCGGTGACATCGAGGCGGTCACCGACGCCGTCCGCCTCGCGCGTCGCACGCTGGGGACGATCCGCATCAATCTGATGTGGGCGTTCGGTTACAACGCGGTCACCGTGCCACTGGCCGCGGTCGGATTGCTCAATCCGATGTTCGCTGCCGCAGCCATGTCCGTCAGTTCACTCCTGGTGGTGGGCAACAGCCTGCGCCTGCGGGCCTGGCAGCCCTCGCCCGCGCGCCACCCCGCGTCGCGGCTTTCGCTGCACCGAGGAAGGATGCCGCTGTGACGAACCCCGCCCGACGGGCCGCTGCCGAAGGCTGGATTCCGACGCGCCGTCGCCTGCACGACGGGCTGCTCGCCGTGGTCGCCCCCTTGGCAGCCTTCTCGGTGGCCCTGGGCGGATTGACCGCTTGGACCGCATCGGGGGCCGCCGGGACCCCACCGCGACTGGAGATCAGCGACGGGCGGGTCTTCCTGCCCTACAACGGCAACGTGGGCACCGCAGCGTTCTTCCGGATCACCAACAGCGGCGGAGCCGACGACCGGCTCGTCTCCGTCACTTCCGCAGCCGCAGACAGCGCCATGCTCAGCCGGCACGTACGTCACGACAGCGGTGCCGGCTCCATGAGCATGGTCAGCTCAGTCGGTCTACCGGCGGGAGAGACCCTGGCCATGTCGGCAAGCACGGTGGACGTCATGGTGAGAGTGAAGGACCGCCGGCAAGTCGGCGACATGCTTCCCTTCGTCCTGCACTTCCGCCACAGCGATCCAGTCGAGGCCCTGGCAGTCGTTGTTCGCCCCGGTGGCTGAATCAGCCTCTGAACAGGGCCACTTCACCCGCAACAACGGTGTCCGGCTTGCCGGCCTTGGCGTCCTCGACGATGGAGCCGAACTGGTCGGCGCTCATCTGGACCTGCTGACCGAAGTCGCGGTGATCACGATCCCGCGTTCGACAGGAGCGGTCTCATCGACGAACAGCCGAGGGCAACCGCATGTGCATTTACCGCAGAACGTTGCCACAGGCTCCATGGAACCGACATCAGCCATGACTTCCGCCTCTCCGTACATCCCACCGCAAAACCGGCTCCCGCGGACCGGACACAAAGGAAATGCCCGCTCGCCGCAGCCCGCGAGCGCCGGGGAAGCAAGCCCTCGCAGCGTGCCCTGGTGGGCTCGTGCTTCCAATGACGCCGGCAACGCGTGAAGCGTGGAAACCAGACGGCCACCAGGGGTCTCGCTCGACCCCGTGTGGCCGTCACAGGGTCCAACGCGGCTCGGGGCGGCCTGGAACGTCGTCGTGCGCCAGCTGCCTGGACCACCTGGACCCAGCGGAAATGGTCGCTATCGGCTCCTCGTCGCCCGCCCACTCCACGTCGTTCGGACGAGCACCATGCGAAATGGCGGCACAGCACGCACGCAGTCCCGTCACCCAGTTGCCTGAGTGCCGGAGCGACATGGCCTGTTCACCAACATGTCCGCGAGCGGCATTCGTCTCCTGGGAACTGAATCCGTCCGTCATCCGACTACTGCCGGGGGCTGGGAAGCCGACCAGCCACCCGATCCGCACGGCAGTGGCTGACGATCGAAGGGCGTGTGATGGGTGGGCTGGATGTGTGTATGCGGGAGGTCGCCTGCCGACATGGCCGGCTGGAGGCCGTCGCCGACGTGGACCTGGAGATCGCCGCCGGTGAACGGGTGGCGCTGACCGGAACCAACGGCTCGGGTAAGACGACGCTGCTGCGTGCGGTGCTCGGCCTGCACCGACAGGTGACGGGATCGATCCTGGTCGGCGGGCGAGGCACCCGCTCGCCCGCGGAGTGGGCGTGGCGCCGCCGTGTCTGCGCCTGGATTCCGCAGAAACCGGCGGCAGGCCGCTTCCCCCTTCTCGGGACCGAACTGCTGGCCAGCAGCAGCGCTCACGCGAAGGCGGCCTCGGCAGCGGCGCAGCTCGGTGTAGGGGCGCTGACCGAGCGGCCTCTGCACACCCTGTCCGGCGGGCAGTTGCAGCGGATGTACCTCGCCCGGGCCATCGGCTGTGTCGCGGCCGGGGCGCAGGTGCTGCTGGCCGACGAGCCCACCGCTGCTCTTGACTTCGGGGGCCAGGAGGAAGCGGCCGACGTCCTCATCTCCTTGCCGGTGACGCTCGTCGTGGTGACGCACGACCGGGCGCTGGCGGAACGCTGCGACCGGGTGCTGGAAATGGCTGCAGGCCGTCTTCGGGAGGTCCGGTGACGCTCGCGACCGCCGATCTCGGTGAACTTCTCCAACTGCTCCCCGTGCAACGGGCGGGATTCGCGCTGCTGCTCGCTGCTATCGGCCTGCCGGTGGTCGGTGTGGTCATCGTGGGTCTCGACATCATGCCGGTGCGGTTCGCGATGATGCACGTCGCGTTGCTCGGCATCGCGGTCGGCATCGTGACCGGCCTCGACCCCATGCTGTGCGCGCTTGTGGCGTGTGCCCTGTCCGGGGCCGGCGTCGCTCCTCTCGCTCGTACGCCCGACGGGTTGTCCGGAGCGATGGGGCTGCTCATGAGCATCGCGATCGCGGCAGCGTTGTTGGTGCTCGCTGTTTCAGGGATCAATGCCTCTGGCGCGTTCGCCCTGCTCTGGGGGTCGATTCTGTCTGTTGGGACCGCCGACCTGGTCGTGCTCGGCGTGCTCGCCGTCGTCGTCATAGGCCTGTTCCTGTGGCGGCGCCGTGATATCGCTCTGCTGTTGTACGACCGGGAGCTCGCCCAGTGCTCGGGTGTTGCCGTGCGCGTGCTGACCCTCGTGCTGCTGGTGGTGGTCGCGGTCGCCGTCGCAGGCGCGATCAAGCTCACGGGCGCGCTACTGGTCGATGCCCTCACCCTCCTGCCGGCTCTCGCCGCGCGCCGCCTGGGCACCTCACTTAAGTCGATCACTCTCTGGGCCGTTGCCATCGGCGTCGTCGTGAACCTGACCGGGTTCCTCATCGCACTGTGGCTGGACTGGCCCCCCGGGCCGGTCCTCGTCCTCACTGCGGGGGCCGCCGTCCTCGCCGTCCATCTCATCCCCGAACGGAGAATCGCCTCATGGCGCGCACCCGCGGCCGTACCACTTCCCTCCTCGCACTGAGTGCAGCACTGGCCCTGGTGGCCGGCTGCGAAAACGGCTCGTCGTCCGCCGAAGGCGGCGGCGACAAGCACGAGCACGACAGGAAGCCGGTGGTGGTCGTCACCACGACCTGGGAAGGGGCCTTGGCGAAAGCTGCGGGCGCCGAGGACGTGCAGGTCGTCGTCCCCCAGTCCGTGCAGCACGCACCCGACTACGACCCGAAGCCCTCCGACCTCGCGGCCGTAGCCGGTGCCGACTTCGTGCTCTACGCCCCCTTCGAACCGTACGCCGGGAAGATCAAGGATGCCGCCGGTTCCAAGGCCGAACTGGTCGAGGTGAACCTCGACAACAACGCGGACAAGGTCGACGCCGAGGTGGCCAAGCTGGGCAAGTTGTTCGGCACCGAAGACGCCGCAGCGAAGTGGAAGACGAGCTTCGACAGCGAGTACGCCAAGTTGTCCAAGGATCTCAAGGCGCAGTGGCCGGGCGGGAAGAGCCCGGTAGTCGTCAGCCAGGTCTTCACCACCTGGGCCGCAAAGCTGGCGGGCGCGAACCTGGTCGGCACCTACGGGCCCGAAGCCGTCACCCCTGCCCAGCTGGCGAAGCTGGGCAAGGAGAAGCCCGCCCTCGTCCTGGACAACGCCCACATGTCGACCGGCACGGTTCTGCCCGACTCCGGCGCCAAGCAGGTCGAGATCGTCAACTACCCAGGGGATGACCTCGACCTGTTGCCCGTATACCGCGACGCAGCAACCGCGCTGAAAGAGGCCATGCCCGCATCCTGAAGCACCGCGTGGGGGCAGTCCGGAGCGCCGGGTTGCCCCCACGTTCGCTCGTTCATGTGCCGAGAAGGATTCACCGAGCGGCTGAGCGTCCCGGTCCCCCGGCTGTGACACCGTTCAGTTCGCCTGCGCGAGGGGGCCTTCCTTCTTCACGCGGGGGCGGTTGATCTCGGTCATACGGTCCCGCAGTACCGCCCGGTCGGGCTTGCCTGCAGGGGTGAGGGGCAGTTCGTCCACGACCAGGAGGCGCTCAGGGTGCTTGCGTTGCTCCAGTCCCCGTTCGGTCAGGTGCCCGCACAGCATCTGCAGCGTCAGGGGCTCCGTGGCGCGGGACACGACGCACGCCGCCAGCCGCTCTCCCATCAACGCGTCCGGGATCCCGACGCACACGACATCACGTACGAAGGGGTGGGCGGCCAGTTCCCTTTCGACCTCGGCGGGGCTGATGTTGGCGCCGCCGCGGATGACGACGTCCTTGAGGCGTCCGACGATGTGCAGGATGCCGTCGCCGTCGAGGAACCCGAGGTCCCCGGTGCGCACCCACCCGTCGGGAGTGCGGTAGCGGGCGTCCAGCTCCGGGGAGGCGACGTAACACATGGGGGTCATGGGGCCCCGCGCCACGATCTCCCCGATCCCGCCGTCCGGCAGCTGTTCATGGGTCTCGGTGTCGGTGATGCGTATGTCCGCCACCCGCGGGTCGGGGCGCCCGGCCACGACCCCCCGGTCGTCCGCGTCCGGAGTGGAACTGGTCAGTCCGGTGTGGCAGTTGACGCCGTCGGCCGATCCGTAGAGGTTGACTACAGGACAGCCGAATACACTCGCGGCGAGTTCCGCCGTGGTCTCGTCCAGCGTGGAACCACCCAGGATCAGGGCCGTCGGGGCGGGCAGCTTCTCGCCTGTGGTGTCGAGACGGTCGAGCATCATGCGCACCATGGTGGGAACGCCCAGGATGTGGGTGGGCTGGTGTTCGCGTACGGCGTCGAGCGCGGCCTCCGGCGTGAAGTGGTCCAGGAGTATGAGAGTCCCGCCATGCCGGGCGAGGGTGACGGCCGTGCCGTTGGAGCCGAAGGCTGAGGCGAGCGGCACGAGGAACAGGCAGCGGGGCGGAGTCCGGTCAGGGATGAGCGAGGCGAGGAAGTTACCGCGTCCGCCGGCCAGTGCGTTGTGGGAGTAGGCGACCATCTTCGGCTCGGCCTCGGAGCCGGAGGAGACGAGGATGCGGGCGGCGCTGTCGGGGTCCGGCCGTGCGGGAACGAATCCACTGGGGTCGGAGCGCAGCAGCTGCGGGAGCGGAATCGTTCCTTCGGGTGTGTCGCCGGGGCCGGCGGCGATGACGTGGCGCAGGGAGGGAAGCGCCGGGGCCAACGCCTGGAGGTCGGCGGCGTGGTGGTTGCCCCGGTGCTCGATGGCGGCGACGACGGCGACGGCCTCCGCGCGGCGGAGCAGGCATTCGGCTTCCAGGCTGCCGCGGCCGACCGGGAAGGGCAGCGCCACCGCGCCGAGGGCGGCCAGGGCGAGATCGGCGATGACGGCGTTGCGGCCGTTGGGCAGCTGAACACCGACCACGTCGCCCTGGCGTATGCCGAGGTCTCTCAGGCCGGTGGCCAGACATCGAACCTTACGGTCGAGGGCGGTGTAACAGAGTTTGCCTTTGGCATCAAGGATCACTGTGCGGTGGAGGTCCGCGATCTGCCGGGCACGGAAGAGGCTGTAGAGGTCGAGGTCGGGGCAGGTCCCGTCAATGACCCATGAGCGGCGGAGGTCAGCGGACAGCAGGTCGTGGAGGGCGACGGTCACGTGAAGCTCCAGGGGTCGGGAACAGTGGGGGCACCGTGCGCGTCGCGGATGATCGAGCCGGCGAAACGCGGATCACGAGGCAGGGCGGCCAGATCGCTGGTGACCGCGGTGGCGGGCAGTCCGTGCGTGCGCAGCTGTGCCAGGGCGTTGTGGGTGGACAGACCGCTCAGGTCGTAAGCACGAGCTGCTTCTGCGGAGGCATCGGTGGGAGCGACCCAGCCGTCCGCGGTGCGCAGCGGGTGACGGAACCCGGCCGGCTTTCTCACGGTCCCTCCCGTTGCGGCCCGGCGCAGGGCGGGGGCGGTGAGGACATCGGCCGCTCCCAGCAGCGAGGAGTCCACCCGGACGCCTTGTCTGTTGCGTTCACGCAGCAGCAGGCCCGCGAGGACAGCCTCCGTTCCCAGGAGACCGCCCAGGACGTCGAGAAGGGTCATCAGGGACGGCGCGGGCGCTTCGCCTGCCGGGTGTACCGCTTCTCCGACTCCGGTGCGTGCCTGGACCATGAAGTCGGTCCCCATCGGGGCGCCGGGGATCCGGTCGGCCCATCCGCTGGTGTACGCGTAGACCAGAGCGGGGTTCACCGCGGCCAGATGGTCGGCGTCGAGACCGAGCTGGGCGGCTTTTCCCGGGGCCCAGTTGTGAAGGAAGACATCGGCCTCTGCCGCCATCTCTCGCAGCCGGAGCCGGCCGGTCTCGGCCTTGATGTCGACCTCCACGGCCTGCTTGCCGCGGTTGAGCGCGAGCCAGCGGGCGGAGATGCCGGAGCAGGCCGGTGGCATGCCGCGCAGCGGATCCCCGCCCGGCGGCTCGATCCGGATCACTTCGGCGCCGAGCAGTCCCAGGAGGTGAGCGGTGAGCGGTGCCTGGATACGGCGGCCGGCCTCCAGCACGGTCAGCCCTGCCAGCGGCCGTTCCGCCGTGGGGAGAACTGTGGGGGCACGGTGGCCGGACCCGTGGGAGGTGAGTGACCAGGGCGGTGCACCGTCGTGTTCTGCTGCCCGCCCGGCGAGGGATTCCAGCGGGCAGACCTCTGCGCCGGAGACCGCTGCCGCCTGGAGGATGCGCTGCCAGGGTTGGGCGCGCGTTGTCGTATGCAGGGCCTGCGGGAAGGGAGCGCAGGCTGTGGCGTACCGGAATTGGAAGGGCCGCCAGCCGGCCCGTATCGCCTCGGGGGGTGCTTCCAGGGCCCGCCAGAACGCAGCCCAGGCCCCCGGGTCCAAGGTCTCCAGCTCGAAGAGTGTGCCGACCGCGTCGGTGAAGGGCGGTCCCCCCGGAGCGAGTTCGGCAACCTCACCCTCGTCGGCTCCGGCGGCGGCGAGGTACTGGGAGACGGTCAGCAGTCCGGCCCGGTCGACGCTCGTGCTGACGCGTGCGGTGGTTCCCCCGCGGGCCTGGCCCAAGAGACCTGCCAGCATTCCCTGGACCGTGAGAACGGAGGCGGCGGTGGTGGCGTAGTCGACGGCCAGGCCCCGCGGCCCGCCGTCGCGTCGCCCGTGCACGGCCATGATCCCGGTAGCGGCCTGGACGGTGACCTCGTCGGTGATCCCACTCTCCGGCTCTGCCCAGTTCACCTCGGCTTCGATGGGCAGAATTCCCTCGCCGCTCAGCGCTATCCGCGCAGTTGTCGCGGGTTGCGGCGAGGCCGGTTCCGAGCGGGTGCGGGCCCCCAGGAGCCGCAGGTGCTGCGCAGCAAGGCAGGTCAGCTCGGGCTGCCCCGAGGTGTCCAGATCAAGCCCGTCCAGTGGGCGGACCGTCTGCGTGGTGACTGGTGACGCCATGCCTCTCCTCTCCTCGCCCGGCGATGGCCGGGGCCGGGGATGTCCTCAACGCGGGAACCAGGGCACCTTTGCGCCCGACCAGTTCCGTGGAGAGGCAGTCGGGCTGCCGCTCCCACGGGTTCCCGGCAGACTGGAGGAAAGTGGTGGAGAGCCGAGACCGAGTTTCTGAAGGTGCAGGCGGAACAGCTGAGTTGAGGGGGCAGGTCGACCGCTTCATACGCGAGCGGGTAATGCCGTACGAAAGAGTCCTGGACGCCGGCGGACCGGCCTCCACCGCCACCATGCGCGACCTGCACGACCAAGCCCACAAGCAAGGTCTATGGGCCCTCCCGTTGCCCGCCGAGCTGGGCGGTCAGGGACTCTCCCTGACCGAGTACGCCCAGGTGGCCGAGGTGGAAGGAGCAAGCGACCACGGACCTGCCGCCCTGGGGTCGGCATCACTGCTGGACGTGCTGATGCTGCACCGCCACGGCAGCGCGCGCATACGCGAGGAGTATCCGAAACGACTCACCGCCGGGGAACTCCGTGCCTGCTACGCAATGACCGAACCGGACGTCCCTGGTACCGACCCCTCCATGACCCGTACCCGCGCCGTACAGGAAGCGGACGGGAGCTGGAGGGTCAGTGGCCGCAAGTGGTTCACCTCCGGAGCCGCCGGAGCCGACCTGGTGACCGTCCTGGCCCGCACCGACGGGGCACCGGCGGACCGCGGCGGGCTCTCCCTGTTCCTGGTACCGGCCGGCGCGCCCGGCTGCCGCGTCGTACGCGAGCTTCTGGTCCTTGGCGCGGGTGGCCAGTGGGAGATCGAACTGAATGGTGTCCGTGTCCCCGGCGACCATCTCATCGGCGGGCGGGGCAGTGCTCTGGCCGTTGCCGGGGAACGGCTCCAGCTCGGCCGTACTCTGCGGTGCCTGCGCTGGATCGGTCAGGCGCAGCGGGCCTTCGACTTGATGTGTGAGCGCGTCAACGACCGTGCCGGCTCCCGTGGTCCGCTCGGCAGTCATCAGCTCGTGCAGCAGCATGTCTTCGAGTCGCTGCTCGCGCTGCGTACGACCCGTCCTCTGGTCCACGAGGCCGTGACCCGGATCGATGCCGGGCTGGACGCGCACGTCGAGGTGGGCCTGGCCAAGGTCGCCGCCGCCCGCATGCTCCAGCAGGTGACGGACGCAGCCATTCAGGTGCACGGCGCGGCCGGCCTGGGACCCGACACTCCTCTGCCCGCGCTTTTCCGTACCGGCCGCGCCGCCCGGATCCTGGACGGCCCGGACGAGCTGCACATCACGTCCGTCGCACGCCGCGTGCTGCGCGGCCACGACACCTGAGCGGCCATGTCTACACCGTACGGATGTCGATCAGTCCGGTGAGTGCTGCCAGTCCGAGAGCCAGGAAGAAGTCACCCCAGATCAGTTCGTGGCGCACGGCGACGGAGCGTCCGGCGTCGTAGCAGCCGTTCAGCAGCATCCCGGCAGGCCGAGCGCCGGCCGGCCCGGTGAGATGCGAGGCCACGAGGTGGTCCAGAATCGCGAGTGCACGGGAGGAGTACTCCGCTGCCCGGGGTCCCGCAACGCGCGAGAGCTTCAGCAGCGCTACCGCTGTGATCGCGGCAGCCGAGGTGTCCTGCGGGCTGTCCGGTTGCCCCTCGTCAGCCGGCGGAACACCCCACCGTGGCAGTCCGGTCCGGGCGGCGACCAGTCCTGCGGCCGTCGCTTCCAGCCGCTGGTGGTTCCACTGCGTGGTCCTGGGCTGATGCAGGGCGTCGGCCACGGCCAGCAAGAGCCACGGCCGCCCCCGGCTCCAACCGGGCGGTGGGTCGTCGCACGGCCGCCAGCCCGTGCCCGGCTCGAACCTCAGGGCGGGCACAACAGAACCATCGACGCGGCACAGATCGATATGCCGATGGAGATGGGACGCGGCTGCCGCGGCGCCCTCGACGCCCACCGAAGCCAGCAGCGGCACCGTGCCGGGCACTCCGTCCACACGGGCCAGCAGTCTGGGACCACCGAACGCGGATCCCCAGGGAACCAGGCCCAGTTCGGGCTCCAGAGCGGCCAGGCAGGCACGGGCAGCCCGGTTACGCAGCTCTTGCGCCGACCGGTCGTTGACGGCCAGGGCGGTTCCGTACCAGAGGATCAGACCGCGGGTGACAGTATCGGCCTCCACCCATCCCGCCAGCCGTGCCGTGCAAGCCGAGGCCACGGCCCTGTCGGCCTCGTGACCGGTGTGCCGGGCCCGCAGCCACAGCAGACCCGCCCAGAATCCGCCGGTCCACGATCCGCGAGAGGTCGTCTTCCAGCGGCCCGTATCCGGGTCGGCGAACAGCGGGAATCTTGCGCCGACTTCGGCTCGGGTGACGTCTACCCGGTGCAGGATGTCCGCGAGGGCGCGTTCGGGCCAGTCCCCCGCCACCGTCACGCCTGAACCGCCGTGCGCCGCCTGCGCTCCTGCGCTGCCCATACGAAAGCGACAGCGCAGGCCGCCGCGAACTCCGCGGCCACCAGCAGCCACCCGGGCCCGTAGTGGCCGGCTTGCGCGAGCACGCCGAAGACCGGTGGGCCTATGGCGAAGCCGGCGAAGAATCCGGCGGAGACGAGTGCCGATTCCTGCCCCGCACGGCCGGGGGCGGCGCGCTGCATCACCAGCACCATGGAGACGGCATTGCCCGACACGGCGAACACACCGACGGCTGTCGCCGCCACCCACGCCAGCGGGTGAACGAGCAGCGCACCGGCCAGCAAGAGGGCAGCTCCGACCGCACCGGCCGCCAGCCACCCCGGCAGCCACTCGGCCCGCCCCGGCCGGGCAGCCTTCGACCAGCCCACCCGGCCAGCAATCCCTGCCACGCCCAGTACGGCCACCAGCGCACCGGCCGTCGAGGGACTCATTCCGAGTTCCTGGGCGCCGAAGAGCGCCAGATAGGTGTTGACCGAAGCAATGCCACAGCCCAGCAGCAACGAGAATCCCGCCAGCCATGCAATGGCACCCTGCGGCACCAGCGAGGCACGGAGCGGCGCCCCCTTTGCCGGTGGATCGGAAGGCAGCGCACGCGTGGCCCACACAGCCACGGCCAAAGCGGTGCCGGAAGCCGTCCACAGCGCACCACGCCAACCCACCCCTGAGGCCAGCGCGGCCAGGGGCAGCCCGGCGACGAACGCCCCGAGCTGCACGCCCGATTGCTTCATTCCGGTCACCGAACCCTGCCGGGCCGGCACAACGGCGGCCAGGATCGCCTTGTTCGTGGCCGGGTTGGCCAACGCCTGCGGCAGACCCCCAAGCGCAACGGCGCCGAGGAGAAACCCCGTGCCGGGCGCCGCGGCGATCAGGGCAAGCGCACCGGCGGACACGAGCAGCAGGGCAACGAGTGATCGCCTGGGGCCGACCCGGTCCACGATGCGCCCGCCCACAGGGGAAAGAACCGCCGCGGTCCCGAAGCCGATCGTCGTCGTCAGGCCGAGGACCGAGGGCGAAATCCCCAGTTCGTCGACAAGGCGCGGGCTGAGGGCTCCCAGGAGGAAGAGCTGCAGCATCGAAAATGCCATGGCGCAGGTGAGCAGCGCCGTCAACGGTCTGTCAGCTCCTGCCGCCGGGGCCGCCGATGTTCCCCGCCCTGTCCGCACCGGTGCCTCCGTCCCGCGCTGCTGGTTCACCTTGTCGCCAGGTCAGGAGTCGGACCGCACGGCACTGGAGTTCCCGGCGACTCATGTGGCGTGCGCCACAAGCGTCAGGCTGAGCGCCGCCACCCGCACTTTGCGTACCCACCCGTGGCGACCGAGGGAGGAGTGCAAGGATGGGCCCGCCATGACTCCAGGCCGATGTTGTCGCGCGGTACGCGCTGCGGTGTTCGCAGCGACCTGCGTGCTGCTCGCTGCCCTCGGCCACGTCCTCATGTCAGGAACGGCCGTCCCCTGGTGGGCCATGGCCGCCGCCTTCGCGGCGACTGCCGCCACGGCCTGGTTCCTCAGTGGCAGCGAGCGCGGCGTTCTCGCGGTGACCTCGATGATGGTTGCCGCCCAAGCCGCACTGCACACCGGATTCTCACTGGCTCAGACAGCCGTTCACCCCTCGGTGGCCGACACCCCGTCCTTCGCCCGGCAATGGGCCCAGTCTCTGCTCTGTGGCCCGACAAGCTCCACCTCGATCTCGGAATCAGAAGCGGTACGCATCGTCACCGCCGCCGGGCTCGGCAGCCGCCTGCACCAGCCACCGCCGGGCACCACGGACATGACCATGCCGGGTGGGATGCAGCACGCCCATGCCGGCATGCAGACGATGACCGACCCCTCGACGGTCATGCCCACAGGGCACAACATGGGAGGCATGTCGTCGGCCGGGATGCTGGCCGCCCACCTGCTGGCAGCCCTGCTGTGCGGCCTCTGGCTCGCCTACGGAGAACGAGCCACCTTCCGCCTGCTGCGCACCTTCGCCGGGTGGATCACCGCCCCACTGCACCTGCTCTTCCGCCTACCCACACCACTTGACCGGCCACGCATCCGTGCTCGCCGCGACTACGGAGCCCGCGCACCGCGGCAACTCTTCCTCATCCACGCCCTCACCTCGCGAGGTCCACCGTCCGGGATCGCTGTCATCTGACAGCTGTTTTCCCGACGTGCCGGTGTCCTTCACCGCACGCCTCGGGACTCGGCATCGCCCATGTGCGGTGCCGTACATCTCACCGGCCCGCGCACGCGCGGAACCGGATCCCGGATCCCGGAAGGACATCAGGCGATGCCCCCTGCCCTGCCGCCACACAACGCCACAGCCGACGACGGCACATCACGTCATACCCATAGCGCCGACGAACCGGTGACACGACTGGCACTGGCTGCACGCGACGGCTCCCCCGACGCCGTCGACCGGTTCGTACGCGCCCTGCACCGCGACGTCTGGCGCTACGTGGCCCACCTCAGCGCCGACCCCCAAGCGGCCGATGACCTCACTCAGGACACGTTCTTGCGTGCACTCGGCAGCCTTCACCGGTTCGAGGGACGCTCATCCGCTCGTACCTGGCTACTCTCGATCGCCCGCCGTACCGTCGTGGACAGCCTCCGTCATGCCGCCGCTCGACCCAGAATCGCGGACCGGGACGACTGGCAGTCCGCCGCCGAGCGGGCACAGCCACGCGACCTGCCCGGCTTCGAAGACGGAATCGCACTCGCCGAACTCCTGGCGATCCTCCCGGCAGAACGCCGTGAATCGTTCCTGCTCACCCAACTCCTGGGACTCCCCTACGCGGAGGCCGCAGCAGCCATAGGTTGCCCTGTCGGCACCGTCCGCTCACGTGTGGCCCGGGCCCGCGGCACCCTGCTCGAACTGCTGAAGGACGCAGAGACTCCCGCCGCGCACAGGGAGCCGGTGCGACCGGTCTCTCGTGGCCGAGTGCCGGCACTCCTCGCCGCAGCTGTCTGAGAAGTCAAGGATCACAGGCACCACGGGGCGCCGGCGCAGAGATGAACCGCGCCGGCGCCCTTCGGCGCTGCCCTTCATCCGGGCAGCACGCGCGTACGCGTTGTCGCGGTGCCAGAGGAAACGACTCACGGCTGTGTGGTTCCGCCCAGCACGCCTGCCTCGGGTCAATCGCCTGCACAGTCGAGGCGGAGGCGCTGTTGACGCGGCTTCGGCACCGGCGCGCCCGAAGCAACGCTCAGGTACGCAGAGTGAGCCTGCCCAGGCGAGCGCCGGCAGCATCCCACCTGCCCTGCCCGAACCAGGTGCTGTCCGATGGGTCGGGTCCCCAGCTGAGTGGTCGAGTTTCGAAGTCCTTCGGGGGTTGATCAGGCTGTCGGAGTGGCGGAGGATTCTTCTTGTCGGTCGGCGGGTGTGTGCCGGTCGAGTCGGTCCGGCAGATCGTCCAGGTCGGAGGTGGTGAACCTCCACTGGAACGGCTGTGCCGTGGCGTTGTAGCGGTCTTCGAACCCTCGGAGCCGGTCCCGGACCTCGGCGAGGTCTGTGAAGTCGTTGGGCGCCACGACCTTGCGCTGCACGATGAGGAAGAAGATCTCCACCTGGTTTAGCCAGGAGGCGTCGACCGGGGTGTGGACCATGACGGCGTTCGGAAATCTGCCGGCCAGGCGATCGATGGCGCGCTTGCCGCGGTGGGAGGAGCCGTTGTCGACGATCCAGAAGACACGTTTCGCGCTGGCGTAGGGCTCCTGCGTCATGACCTGTTCGACCAGGGCCATGAACGGCACGACGCCGGTGGTCGGCTCGCAGCGGCCGTGGATCTCGGCCCGGTGGACGTCGTAGGCGGCCAGGTATGCCAGGGCGCCGCCGCGTCCGTACTCGTGGTTGACGCGCATCGCGCGGGCTTGGCCGGGGGCAAGGGTCGGATGGCAGCGGCAGCGGGCTTGGACGGAGGTTTTCTCGTCGCTGGAGATGACGTACTCGCCCGGCCCGAGCGGGACACCCTCGAACGTACGGGCGTACAGGTCAAGAACACGTCGGGCCTTGGCACGGAAGTCCGGGTCGCGGATGAAGATCCAGGACCGGTATTGCCAGGGCTTAAGCACGTCCTCGCGCAGCCAGCGGCGCACTGTGGACGCGGAGATGCTGTCGGTGATCCCGCGCGCGGTCAGCTCGACGGCCAGCTCCGGGCAGGACCGGCGCGACAGTGGCACACCGGTCTCGGCGGGTAACTGGCAGGCCAGCGCTAGGGTCTCGGCGATCTGCACGGGGGTGAAGCGGGCCGGACGCCCTGAGCGTTTACGGTCGGCCAGGGCCGGCAGGCCGCCGTGGGCGAACCGGCCGCGCCAGGCACGAACCGTGTGTCGAGGTGCAGGCTGGTCTCGTAGGCGATGCGCGCGTTGGAGCGTCCCCGTGCCGCGTGCAGGACGATCTGCGCACGGCACCGCAGCCGGTGCTCGGTCTTGTGGCCATAGGCCATCTTCTTCAGTCGCTCGCGCTCGGCGGTGGTCAGGACGATCGGGCAGGCCGGCGCAACGGGCATGGCAGACGGGCCGATCGCGAGAAGCGGACCACTACGGGCCGCAGCCCTCCGGGCCTGCGGCAATATCCAACTGAACCTCAGCTTTCTATGACCGCCGAATCGAGCAGGGACAGCGTCTGGTTGTCCGCGTCCACGTGCGCGCGGACGCCGAGCGGCAGCGGCAGGTTTGGTGCGGTGTGGCCGAAGTCGACCTGGGCGAGGACCGGGATGTCACGCTGGGCCAGGACGTCGAGCACCACGTCGCGTAGACCTGCGCGGTCTCCGCCGCCCTCGTAGGGCGTGACCTCAGTCGGGATGCCGACCACCATGCCCGCGATCCGGTCCAACACACCGGACAGCCGCAAAGTATGCAGGTCGCCCCAGATCCGGGTGACCGGCCGCTGCACCTCCTCCCAGAACAACACGGCGCCGTCGAACCGTTCGGCGGCCAACGCGAACGGTGTCGCCTGCAGTTGGATCAGACGGTTCAGCAAACCGCCGACCAATGGTCCCTGCGCGCGGCCCGGCTGCCAGGTTTCCCAAGCCCCCATCGGCGGCAGCACGCCCGGCGCCTCGGCCTTGGTGAGCACACGGGTGTAGAGGTCAACGAGCTCGGAGCGACGGGCCTCGTCGCCCTCCGTGTACCAGCCGCTACCAAAACCGTGGGTGGCAATGTCGGCGTGGAAGCCGACGAGGCCGGTCCTGGCGTGCAACGCCATGTGCAGCAGCGAGATGTCGCTGTAGCCGAGGATCGGCTTCGGGTCGGCCCGGATCGCGTCCAGATCGATCAGATCGAGATAGCCGATGGTCGTCTGTCCACCGGTGTGCGCCACGATGGCCCGCACCTCCGGGTCCCGGAGCAGAGCGTTGAGCTCGGCGGCCTGCTCCGCCGGAGTGCCCGACGCCCACCAGCGATTCTGCGCTGGGTTGACCATCGGGCTGACTCGCACGCGGAAACCCATCCGCTCCAGTATCGCCACACCGCGGGCGAGCAGTGGTTCCTCGCCCGGCTCAAGCTGGCCTGAGGGCGCGGTAACGACCACGAGGTCCCCGGAACGTAGCGCGCGGGGCCGAAGGATCACAGGCATGGGGCCTCCTTGTTGATCAGCAACCGCGAGCAACAAGGCCCGTGCCGCAAATATTCCGCCTCCCCGACGTAATCAGGCCAAGCCCCGGAACCCCGGCCGGGCCCACCGACCGCCTCCACGCGGACAACTAACGGACCGATGCGGAATCGGGCCCCGATGTCAACCCCCGAAGGACTTCGAACTCGACCACTAAGTCGCATTGACCGCAAGGAGCCAGATTTGCCGTGCCGGTTGTGTTCGTGATCAATTGCCATGGGCAGGAACCGACGAGATCGCTAGGAACTGGTTCGCCAGAACTAGGGAACGATGGTGCAGCAGTGGCCCGAGGAATCTGGCACAGATCCGGAAGCGGTGCGCGAGCGGTACAACTCCGACATGTGCGCAACGCACAAGGCGTTGCGTGAGGTGGTGCGGGCAGACCTGCCGGCAGCGCATCGGGCTTGGGGATCGTGGTTGTCGCCGGTGCGATCGTGGGCTGCTTCGCAGGCCCCTCCCCGGTCCTCTCGTAGCCGGCACCTTCGCCGCGCTGTACCTCGTGACGCCGACGGTCATGCTTCCTGCGCGGCGCCCACGGGCTGGACGCGACGCAGCAGGCGCATCTCTTCACGTTCGGGTGGGCGAACTGGATCGAGTGCGGTGACCACGAATGTCCGCCGGGTCTGATGACACGCCGGTCGATGTTCGCAGAGATTGAATCTCAGGCTCACTGCTTGAGGCTTGACATCAGGTCACGCATGTCGCTGATCATGGCCGATTGGTATGGGGACAGGTCAGGGATGTCCGGCTCATCACCGGCCCCGTATTCGCTGTGGTCGTCGCTCTGATACTGAGTGAAGGCGGAGAGACTCAGCGAGAGGACCGCTCCGCCCTCCAGCACCCGCAGCGGGTTGACGTGGTTTCAGGTTCACTGGTTCGGTCGCTGCCTGGTCGGCGTAGTGCTCAGCGCAGGCGCGGCCGCAGGGCGTACCCGCGTCATCCCATCCTCAACCGCTGCCCCCGGCCACAGCCAGGCGCAGCGGTTGAGGTGGTCAGACCCGCGGGGTCTCCGCACGAGGTGCGTGTGCTGCCGGTTCGACCTTCTGCGCCCGGATTTCCCTGACCTCGGCCTGAAGGTCGGTGAGTTGCCGGTGAAGTGCCTGAATCGCCACGATCGCGACGCCGTTGGCATCGGTGCAGCAGATCGTCTTGTCGTCGGCTCCCAGACCGAGGTGGGCCCGCCAGTCCTGTGCCATCGGCCCCAGGTGGCGCACTTCGCCGTCCTCCCACCGGTACCGCCACGTGCTCACCGGCAGACGGACCACTCGGGCGAGGACGTCGAACCCGTTCACGCCGTCACCCGCCTCGGTGACAGTTTCCCCGGAGGCTGTGGACGTCATTCCGGCGGGATTGGGTGTGTCGGGGTGCAGGCGCGCCCGGTAGGCCCGAATGCCGGCGGTCCGGGCGCGGTGGAGGCGTTCGGTCAGCGATCCCATCGAACCGGACTCACGTTGGTCTTTACGGCCCGGTCGGAGAACAGCAGACTGCCCAGCGGGACGAACTGAGCGGAGACCTCGGGGTCGTCGTCGGCCGGGGCGGTGCTCTGCTCCACCGCCCGCGCTTGCGCGGACGCGGCCTCAGCCTCGGCCGCCGAGGCTGCGCCCAGGCACACCGACACGGCGGCGATCGCAGCGCAGGACGCTGCGGCAAGTCGGGTAGCTGCGGTAAGGGACATGAAGCACGCTCCGGATTAGTCAGAGATCAGATCAATCAGGCAACGACACAGCCCCCCGTCGGTCACGAGCAGCACGACCAGACGTTGACCAGACCCAGCGGTCCGAACCAGAGCGCTTCGCGAACGGCCCGAGCAAGGAAGTTGTTGGCAGTCGTTCCGGGATGGTGAACAACGGCTGCGTACACGGTCCGCCCGCCTGGAAACACAGGGCACGTGCGGGCCGGGGCCGGATGATGTGCGGCCGGGTGGCCCTGGCTGCTGCCCTGGACGCTGAGGGTGATGCCGTGTCCCATGTTGCCGGGTCCGCGCCACATCGGCCGCAGAAGCCATATCTACATACCGGCGAACACGCCGCAGGACGGTGAAACTCCCACGCCACCGCCCGTGGTCGCCCCGTAGGAATCCGCCGCACGCAGGCGGGCCCGCCTCCAGGAGTGGCTGGAGGATCTGCCGGTGATCCTGGAGTGCTTCGCATATCCGCCGCGGTCCCGGGCCTCGTTCGATCTCAGCGCGGGGAGAGGTCCTCGGGGAGGAGCAGCCGCAGGTCGTCCAGGCTCGGTACCGCGACGGTGCTCAGCCGTCCCGCCTGATGGGTCATCATCTGCTCCAGCGTCTGCCGGGCCAGCCGAGCGTTGCCGAACGTCGCCCCCCTGGGGATGCCGTCGAAGTGGGTCCGCAGCGCGTTGGCCGTGCCGGGCGCGCACTCGTAGCCGTTGTCGGCCGCGTGCATGCGGACGATCGTGACCAGTTCGTCCGAGGAGTAGTCGGGGAACTCGATACGCCGCGGGAAGCGTGAGTCGAGACCCGGGTTGGAGCCCAGGAACCGGTTCATCTCCGCGGTGTACCCCGCCACGATCACCACCACCTCGTCGCGGTGGTCCTCCATCAGCTTCAGCAGTGTCTCCACCGCCTCCTGGCCGAAGTCTGAGGAACCGGCGCTCGATCGAGGCGTCAGGGTGTACGCCTCGTCGATGAACAGGACGCCTCCCAAAGCCCGTTCGAACACCTCTCGGGTCAGCTGCGCGGTGTGCCCGACATAGCGGCCCACCAGGTCCGCACGCGAGACCTCGACGAGCTGGCCGCGCGGCAGTACGCCCAGGGAGGCAAGCAGTTCGCCGTAGAGCCGCGCCACCGTCGTCTTGCCGGTGCCTGGCGGGCCCGCGAAGACGAGATGGTTGCTGATCCGGGGCGCGGGCAGCCCGGCCTCCTTCCTCCGACGCGCGGTGGAGAGCAGATTGACCAGGTCGCCCACCTCGCGCTTGACGGCCGCGAGGCCCACCAGTGCGTCCAGCCGCAGCAGCGGATCCTCGTCCTGCCCGTCCTCCTGCGCGCCGCCCGCCGGGACGCCCACGTCCTCCGCGGTCAGCACGGCCAGCTCCCGCTCACCGGCCTCCGGCAGGGCGGCCAGCCGGGACGCCTGCCGGTCCACCATCTCCTCGAAGACCTTGCGGGCGGTACGGCCGTTGCCGAAGCCCGCGTCGCGGGGAATCCGCTCGAAGCGGGTGAGCAGTGCCGCCCGCGCCGCCGGATCCAGCTCGTAGTGGTGGCCGGTGCACATCCGCTCCACGATCGTGACCAGCTCGTCCGAGGTGTAGTCGCTGAACTCGACGCTGCGGGTGAAACGCGAGGCGAGACCCGGGTTGGACGCCAGGAAGTCCGTCATCTCCTTCGGATAGCCGGCCGCCACCACCACCACGTCCTCGCGGTGGTCCTCCATCAGCTTCACCAGGGTGTCGATCGCCTCGCGCCCGAAGTCGGCGCCACTGCCGCCGCCGTCGGAGAGCAGGGTGTACGCCTCGTCGACGAACAGCACCCCGCCCAGCGCCTTGTTGAAAGTCTCGGTGGTCTTGATGGCCGTCCCGCCGATGATCTGCGCCACCAGGTCCGCACGCGACACCTCCACCAGGTGCCCGGAGCGCAGCACGCCGAGCGAGGCGAGGATGGAGCCGTACAGCCGGGCGACGGTGGTCTTGCCGGTGCCGGGCGGGCCCGCGAAGACCAGGTGGCGGCTCATCGGCGGAGCGGGCATTCCGATGCTCGCCCTGCGCTGCGCCATCCGGTTGAGGTTGATCAGCCTCAGCACCTGCTGTTTGACCTCGTCGAGGCCGATCAGCGATTCCAGCTCGGCCACCGGGCCCGTACCGGACCGGGTTTCGGCCGCCGCCGGGCCCGCACCGCCGGGCAGCCGCCCGTCGCCCGCCGCCTCCGCGTCCTCCGCGGTGCCCCAGGCGTCCGGGGCACCGTTCTCCGTACTGGCCAGCCCCTCGACGGCGAGCCGGTCGCCGGGCACCGTCTGGCGCACTCCGCTGCCCCGGTTGGCGCGGACGGTGCAGCCGGTCAGCGACACGGCGTCGGTGCCCTCCACCCGTATGCCGTCGGCGCCCGAACCGGTCACCTCGCAGCCGTTGAGGGAGGCGCGGGCACCCGCGGACACCAGTACGCCGAACTCAGCGGCCCCCGTCAGCACGGCACGCACGGCCGCCAGTTCGCCCTCGGCCGCGATGTGGATGCCCGCGCCACCGGACCCCTCTACCTCGGTGTCCCGCAGCGTGAGCGTGCCGAGCGCCCCGATGTGGATTCCGGCCCCGGCGGAGGAGCGCAGCCGGCCCTTGCCCACGAACAGGTTGCCGTGGCCCGAGACATGGACCGCCGAGTCGCCCGACCGCTCGACGACGCCCTCCTCCAGCCGCCCCCTGCCGTCCTTGACGACCTCCACGCCATGCGTGCCGGCGCCGGTGACGGTGGCCCGCAGCAGCAGCGGGTTGGCGCCGCCGCGGATCACGATTCCGGACCCGCCGCTGTCCCGTACCTCAAGGCGGTTGAACTCGGCGGCCGATTCCTCGTCGAGCAGCACGCCGGTGCCCTTGGCGTCATGGACGACGGTGTCCGTCAGCACCGGTGAGGAGAAGCCGGTGACGCGTACGCCGGCTTCCTCGGCGGTGGCGAACACGCACTCCTCGAACGTGCCACGGCTGCGCTCGGTCACCAACAGGCCGTGCCCGCCGGTCCGTTCGGTACGGCACCGGGCCAGCGTCGGTGAACTGCCGCCGCCCAGGACGAATCCGTGCCCGGTGACGTCGCTGACGGCTACGTCCTCCAGGACGACCGGCCCGGCGCTGTTCACGAACACGCCGACGACGGCCTTGCGGACCGTGCCGCGCACCATCCTGACCGAACTCTCCTCCTCGACGGCGACGCCCGGCTTGCCGGTCGCCGATATCGAGCATTCCTCCAGGAGGACGTGCGCCTGCCCGTTGGTGAGGACACCGTTGCCCTTGGTGTCCCTGAGCCGGCTGAAGCGCGCGGTGATCCTGCCCTGCTCACCGGCCACCACGGCGGACGTACCGAGGTGTTCGACGACGCAGTTCTCGAGGAAGCTCTCGGCCGAGGAGGTGGACACCACACCGGCGCCCACCGGGTTGCTGATCCGGCACTGACGCAGCGCCAGCGACCCGCCGTCCCGCGCGAAGAGCGCCGACCAGGCCGAACCGTGGATGTCGCACCGGTCCATCGCGAGCTGCCCGCGCGGCGCGTCGACCACGGGCAGTTCGTCGTCGTGCCCGCGCAGCACGAGATCCCTGACCATCACCGCGTCCCCGGTGAGTGTCAGCGCCGTACCGCGCCGGGGCGCCAGCTCCACCGTCCCCTCGCCCTCGGCGGCGGTCAGGGTGATCGCGGCCGAGACCGTCAGGCTCTCCTCGTACCGCCCCGGAGCGATGCTGACGACCGCTCCGGCACGGGCCCGTGCGACGGCCTCCCCGACGGTGCGGTGGTCGCCCGTCCCGTCGGCGGCGACGGTGAGCATCTGGCGTGACACTTATCTGACCTCCCGGACCCCTGCGCCGTAGGTACGGGGCGGAGACGCGCGGCATGTAGGGCGTGGGAAACTGCTGTGCCCATCATGCCTGTTGCCGCAGGTCGCCCGCCATGGTGGTCGGCGTTCCGGGGGCGCCGGAGCACCGGTTCGGGGGTGTTCCGGGGCAGGTACCGGTGGTGCGGGGAGCGTCGTTACCATCGGCGCATGCGATCTTCGAGGTCCTCGGTGTTCCACGCACTCGGGCCGGCAGCACTGGCCGCCCTGCTCCTGATACCTGGCACCGCGGCTCCGGCCGGTGCGGCGGGGGACGCGGACAGCCCCTCGCTGCCGGGAATGCCCGCCACTGTCGCCGACGGCCGCCCGTGCACTCCGGGATCCGCCAAGAAATCTGCCCAAGTCCCCTGGGCGCAGAGCTTCTTGGGGATCGACAGGGCCTGGGAACTCAGCCGGGGCGCGGGGGTGAAGGTCGCCGTCATCAGTACCGGAGCGGATCTGCGCCGGGTACCGGCGCTGGACGGCCGGGTCACCGGAGGCCCGGATGTGGTGGCGGGCGGCACCGTGCGGGACGACTGCGTCGGATACGGCACGTTCCTCGCCGGCATCGTCGCGGGCAGGCAGCAGCAGGGTCTCAAAGCGGCCGGGGTCGCCCCGGAGGCCGAGGTGATCGCGGTGCGGGCCACCAGTAAACATGGCGCGACGACACCCGAGGCGCTGGCCAAGGGGATCAGGGCGGCCACCGAATCCGGGGCGCGGATCGTCCACGTGGCGCTGAGCGTCCCTGCCGCGCCACAGCAGCTGAAGGACGCCGTCCTCGCCGCGCAGAAGGCCGGTGCGCTGGTGGTGGCGCCCGCCTCGGCGCGGGAGTGGGAGCGCGGCGCGGCGGCGTCGCAGACGGTGAACGGGCCCGCCTACCCGGCGGCGCTGCCCGGGGTGCTCGCCGTTTCCTCGGTGGGGCCGGGCGGCGAACCGGAAGCACCGGGCACGGAGAAGGGGCGGCGTTCGCAGCCCGGGCTGAGCGCTCCCGGCGTCTCGGTGATGGGGCCGGGGCCGGGCGGCCGCGGCCAGTTCACCGGCCGCGGCGACGCGGTGGCCGGCGCCTTCGTGGCCGGTACGGCGGCCCTGGTCTTCTCCTACCACCCCCGGCTGACCGCCGAGCAGGTCGCGCACCGGCTGGAGTCCACCGCCTACGGGGCCGTGGGTGACACGCCGGACCCCGGCATCGGGCTGGGGATCGTCGATCCGGTGCGGGCGCTCTCCGCCGTACTCCCCGAGGAACACACGCAGTCCCCCGCCGTAACGGAGAACGCCTCCGCACCGGCCGTCCCGCCGCTCGACCCGCCGGAGGCGCGTAACCGGGCGCTGGCCGTGGCCGGCGGGGCGGCCGGGGTCACGGTGCTCGTCGCCTTCCTCGCGTTCGTGCTGCCCAGAGGGCGCCGCCGGGGATGGCGGGCGGGCCGGGCCGGGGGGCCGGTCACGGAAACGGACTGAGCCCCCGGCCATGACCGCCGGGCCATGGCGCCTCGACGTCCGGTGACCCGCTCCCCTGGCTCAGCCTATGCCGAATCCGCTCCTCGGCCGGCCTCAACGTCCGACGGTCCGCCGCAGCCACCGGGAACGGGCATCGCGGGCATCCTGGCTGAGGACCGCCCGCGGCGCGAGGGTGTCGAACCCGTGGAAGGCGCCGGGCCACACATGCAGTTCGGCCTCGCCACCGGCACGCCAGATCGCGTCGGCGTAGGCCACGGCCTCGTCCCTGAAGGTTTCGGCCGACCCGGCCTCGATGTAGGCCGGGGGCAGCCCGGACAGATCCGTGGCGCGAGCGGGTGCGGCGTAGGGCGACAGGCCGGCAGCGCCGTACCGGTCGCCGAGCACCGCCTGCCACGCGGTCGCGTTGGAGGTCCGGTCCCAGGTGTCGAGGCCGGCCATCTGGTGGCTGGAGAACGTGGTGCCGCGGTCGTCGAGCATCGGGCTCAGGAGCAGCTGACCGATCGGGACCGGTCCGCCGCGGTCGCGGGTCAGCAGGGCGAGTGCCGCGGCGAGACCGCCGCCCGCGCTCTTGCCCCCGAGAATGACGCGGTCCGTGTCGAGGCCCAGTGCGGCCGCGTCGTCGGCCGCCCGGACGAGTCCGGCGTAGCAGTCCTCCACGGGACCGAGGTACGGCGCCCATGGCGCCAGCCGGTACTCGACGGAGATGACGGCGAGCCCTAGCGGCAGAGCCCATTCCCGGAGCAGGCGGGGAAGTACGGACCAGGCGTTGCCCATGATCATGCCGCCGCCGTGCATGTAGTACAGCAGCGGCAGGGGCCCGGCGGCACCGGCGGGCCGTGCGCTGACGAGCCTGACCTCCCGCCCGTCCCGGTCCGCGGGCGTCCGCAGCTCCTCCACCTCGAACCGGCCGTCGGCCCGGAGTTCGCCGAGGGCCGGTCTGGGGCGGGCGGCGGCATCCCGCTCCTGCCTGGCCGCGAGACCTTCCGGCGTCAGCGGCTCACGTGCCTCCGCCCCCATGGCCGCCAGCGCGGCACGCAACTCCGGGTCGAACGGAGGCGCGTGCCGCGCCGGCGAGTCGGGGCGGTGCTCCGAGGGCCTTCCACCGGTATCCACGACAGGACCTCCCCGGACCGGAGGATGCCCGGCGGCATCCCGACCGGGACAGCCTGCCAGCACGACCGCGCCGGCAGCACCCGGGGGCAGTGCGCCGGACGAACCCCGTCCGGCCGTGCACGCGAAGTTCCGTCGTACGCCCGGTAGATGAGGTGGGCGGGACGGGACTTCGCGTACATGCCTAGGCCTCGCCCTCCGGGTCCGGCAGCAGCGGGGTCTGCACCTGCACCACACCCCTGCGCGTGATCAGCTGTGCCCGGCCGGGCGGCAGCTGCCTCGGCTTGGTGTCGTTGAACAGATATCCCTCCGAGGGCGGGCAGGAGAGCAGCGCGGCAGGTGAGTTGACCTCCAGCAGACGGCGCAGCAGCGGATCGTTCATCGCCCGCGCCGCGCCGTTGGCGCTGCGTGCCACGATCAGGTGCAGACCGAGCTCCGCGCCCTGGGCGAGGTAGTCGAGCAGCGGCCCGAAGTGGTTGCTCATGTTGCCGCCGGACACCATGTCGTAGTCGTCCACGACCAGGAAGACCCGCGGGCCGCTCCACCAGTCCCGCCGCTTCAGCTGGGCGGGCGAGATGTCCGCGCCGGGCAGGCGCTCCTTCATGGCCCGTGCGATGCCGTCCACCGCCTGCTTGAGTACGTCGACGGAGACGGCGTAGCCCAGCCGGTGCGACTCGGGGACGCTCTCCAGCAGCCCGCGCCGGTAGTCGATCAGCAACACCCGCGCCTCGGCGGGGGTGTAGCGGTCGGTGACCGCCTGGCAGACCGAGCGCAGCAGGTTGGTCTTGCCGGTCTCCGCGTCGCCCACCACCACCAGGTGCGCCGTCTGTGCGAAGTCGTGCCACATGACGTCGAGCTGGTTGCCCTCCAGGCCCAGCGGCAGGCGCAGATCGCCGTCCGCGCCGACCTCGGCGTCGGGCAGCTCGGAGGGTTCCAGGACCGCCGGCAGGGTGCGGACCGCGGGTGCGGGCGGGCCCTGCCAGTGCTCGGCCACCTGGGCCACCGCGTCGGCGACGCCCGCCCCGAGGTCCGAGGAACTGTCGCCGCCGTCCAGCCGGGGCAGAGCCGTGAGGAAGTGGTGCTTGGAATCGGTCATGCCGCGGCCGGGCGACTTGGGGATGGTCGCGGCGGCCCGCATGTTGATCACGGAGTCCATGCTGTCGCCGAGCCGCAGCTCGAAGCGGGTGCCGAGCTGGTCCCGCAGCGCGGTGGGGATCTCCGACCAGCGGCCCGCCGCCACGATGAGGTGCACGCCGTAGTTGAGGCCCCGCGCCGCCAGCGCCGTGAAGGTGTCCATGATGTCCATGAAGTCCTGGCGGATCGTGCCCCAGCCGTCGACGACGAGGAACACATCGCCGTACGGCTCGTCCGGCAACTCACCGGCGGCCCGGCGGGCGCGCAGCATCGCCATGGAATCGATGCCCAGCTCGGAGAACTGCTTCTCGCGCCGGGCCACCAGCCCGTGCACCTCGGCCAGTGTGCGCTGCACCCGCTCCAGGTCCAGTCGGCCCGTCACACCGCCCACATGCGGCAGGTCGCGGAGCGAACCGAGTGAACCCCCGCCGAAGTCCAGGCAGTAGAACTGGACTTCGCGCGGAGTGTGCGTGAGCGCGAGCGACATGATCAGGTCGCGTACGAGGGTGGACTTGCCGCTCTGCGGACCGCCCGCGATACCGACGTGCCCGCCCGCGCCGGACAGCTCGGCCACCAGGGGTTCGCGGCTCTGGTCGAAGGGCCGGTCGATGATGCCCACCGGCACCGTCAGCCGGCCGTGCAGCTCGGGATCGATGGTGGTGAGACCCCGCTCGGCGTGCGGCTCCACGCCCATCAGCAGGACGTCCAGCGACAGCGGGCTGTCCAGCGGCGGCAGCCAGACCCGGTGCGCGGGCCTGCCGCCCTCCCGCATCCGGGACACGGCCAGCGCGAGCAGGGACTCCTCGCTCTCCTCCTCCGCCACCGGCTGCGGGGCCGGGTCGGGCGCGGGGAGCCGGGGCGCGGTCCACTCCGTGCGGTACGGGACGACCTGACCGGCGACGGCCGACGCGCCGACCCTGCGGACGCCCTGGTAGGGCCCGGAGACGTACGCGGCCTTGAACCGGACCAGGGTCCCGGTGTCCTTCTTGAGGATGGCGCTGCCGGGTACGGAGGGCAGCTGGTAGGCGTCCGGCACACCCAGGACGCCACGGCTCTCCATCGAGGAGAACGTCCGCAGGGCGATCCGGTACGACAGATGCGACTCCAGCTGGGTCATCCGGCCCTCGTCCAGCCGCTGCGAGGCGAGCAGCAGATGCACGCCCAGGCTGCGGCCGAGCCGCCCCACCATCACGAACAGGTCCATGAAGTCGCGGTGCGCGGAAAGGAGTTCGCTGAACTCGTCGACCACCACGAAGAGCGTCGGCAGCGGCTCCAGGTCGGTCCCCGCCGCCCGCGCCGTCTCGTACTCGAACGCCGACGTGTAGTTCCCGGCGCTGCGCAGCAGCTCCTGGCGGCGCATCAGCTCACCGTGCAGGGCATCCTGCATGCGGTCCACCAGGGAGGACTCGTCGGCGAGGTTGGTGATCACGGCCGAAGTGTGCGGCAGACCGTCCAGACCCAGGAACGTGGCGCCGCCCTTGAAGTCGACCAGGACGAAGTTCAGCTTCTCCGAGGAGTGGGTGAGCGCCAGCGCCAGCACCAGGGTCCGCAGCAGCTCCGACTTGCCGGAACCCGTCGCGCCGATCAGCACGCCGTGCGGGCCCATCCCGCCCTGCGCCGCCTCCTTGATGTCCAGTTCCACCGGGGTGCCGTCACCGGCGAGCCCCAGCGGCACCCGCAGCCTGGCACGCTCGCTGCGGTCGTCG
Organism: Streptomyces sp. NPDC088246; assembly: GCF_044741025.1. NCBI lineage: Bacteria > Bacillati > Actinomycetota > Actinomycetes > Kitasatosporales > Streptomycetaceae > Streptomyces > Streptomyces sp. NPDC088246. Next base: position 22,044 of record NZ_JBIURV010000039.1, on the reverse strand, counting down.
CGCACGGCGTCCAGATCGACGGTGTGCAGGTCGGGGAGGCCGAGCAGGGTCGTCAGCTGCACGTCCGAGGTGAGCGCCTCACCGTTGTCCGTGGTGATGCCCATCCGATAGGGGGACAGCAGCGTGGCCAGTGCCCTGGCCCGCCGGGGACCCAGCACATCGGGCCTGCCGAGCACGGACGCGGTCTCCTTCCCCGACCGGTCGGTGCTGACCAGTTCGAGCCGCTGCCCGGCGATCCGCAGCCGCAGCGTGTGGCGGGACTGACGCCAGGGCAGGGAACCGGACACCTCCAGCGTCACCGTGTTGCGGTAGCCGTCGGTGGCCAGCCGGGAGTCGGCGGGCGTCCGGGCGCTGTCCAGGACCACGACGCAGTAGGGCTCCTCGGCGCTCGGGACGACGTCCGCCTCGAAGGCGGGCCGGCCGGTCAGTTCCTCGCCGAGCAGTGATTCGAGACCCAGGACGGAATCGGTGACCAGCCGCACGGGGCCCCCGCCGTCGACGTCCGTCGGATGCTGTGCGTGCGGCAGCCACTTCACCCACTCCCAGGCGTCCCGGCGGTGATGGTCCGCCAGCACCACGATCCGCAGGTCCTGCGGCGCGTGGAACACACTCAGCTGCGCCAGCAGAGCCCGCACCATCGCGTGCGCGGCCTCCTCCTCCTCGGACTGGAGCAGGACGCGTGCGTAGGTACGCAGATAGACCGCGACCGGCTGGTCGGGCACCGTGCCGTACGCCTTGATGAAGCGCCGCAGGGCGTGCGCGGACAGCGGCTCCAGGTCCTCGACCGGCTTGGTGCTCAGCGGTGTCAGCTTCGTCGCCAACTGCTGTTCGCCCACCGCGATCCGCACCTCGGCGAAGTCCGCGTGCGCCGCCCGCCGCTCCCACAGCCTGGCCGTCGGCACCAGACTCCACAGGGAGGCCGGGTCCGGATGCGACCACGCCTGCGCCTCCCGCTGCTGGGTGATCACCTTGCGTATGCGCCTGCGGCTGATCGACAGGTACCGCATGTAGTCGCGCCGCTCACCGAGCAGCGCCCGCTTGCGGTCCCCGGAAGCCCGGACGATCTGCGAGACCAGCATGCCGACGGCCGACAGCGCCATCAGACCGATGGCGACGTACATCATGGGGCCGCCGCCGCTGCCGGGACGCAGGAAGATGAGCACCATGCCGAGCGAGCTGAGCGCCATCGGCATGTACGTGATCATGTTGCCCATCGCGCTCTGCGTCTCCGGCACCGTGGGCGGCTCCTGGAGGCTCAGTTCGCCATGGGGCATCTCGGGGCCAAGACGCCGGGGAGGCCTCTTGAAGAGGACCACGCTCAAAGGGAATCGCCTTCCTGAGGGGTGCCGGCGGTTGCCGTGACGCGTCTTCGGGATGACAGAACGTCAAACACCTGCGGTACAGCCGACGGTGCGGAAACGCAGGCCGGGGGGTGGGTGGGGGCGCGGCCGCCGATCTCGGCGGCACCCCACAACGTACAGACTGCACGCACAAGTTAATGTGATCAATCTGACCGCGTCGACCACTGTCCTGGAAGGCGATGAAACGCGCTTGACCGACATATCCGCGGCACCCCTGTGCCGCCTCACGGTGCTGACGCCCGACCGCTCCGTCGAACTCGCCGTACCGTCCGACATCGTGCTCGCCGATCTGATGCCGACCATCGTCGACCACGGGGGCACCGACCTCTACGAACGTGGCGCGCAGGCGGGCGGCTGGGTGCTCCAGCGCCTCGGCCAGGAACCCCTCGACGACGAGAACACCCTCGGCGACCTGGGCCTGCACGACGGCGAAACGGTACATCTGCGCCTGCGCGGGGACGCCCTCCCCGAGATCCACTACGACGACCTCGTCGACGGGCTCTCCAGCCGGCTGCGCGAACGCCCCGACTCCTGGCGGCCGGTGTGGTCGCACCACCTCATGACCGCGCTCGCCCTGAGCACCCTCGCCACCGGCCTGCTGCTCCTGCTGCTGCCCGGTTCCACGGGGCTCAGGGCGGTCTGCGCGGCGGCGACCGCGATCCTCCTGCTGGCCGGTGCGGCGGCAGCCTCACGGGCGGTCGGCGACGTCGACGCGGGCGGTGCGCTCGGCGCGGCGGCCGTCCCCTTCCTCGCCCTGGCCGGAGCCCTGGTGCCCCAAGGGGCCGCGTCCGACGCGGAACTGGGCGCCCGGCTGCTCGCGGGCTGCTCCGCGGCGGCCGGCGCCGCCGTGCTCGCGCTGGCCGCCGTGGGCGCGTGCGCACCGCTGTTCCTGGCCGCCGCCCTGGCCGCGGCCCTCGGGGCGGTCGGCGGAGCCGTGATGCTCTTCGGCGTCCCGGCCACCGGCACGGCCGCCCCGCTGATCCTGGCGGTCGTCCTGCTGGGGCACTTCCTGCCGTCCCTGGCGTTCCGCCTGTCCGGACTGAAGGTGCCGCTGCTGCCCACCAACGCGGACCAGCTCCAGGAGGGCATCGAGCCCACCCCGGACGAGCGGATCGCCGCCCGCGGCGCCGTCGCCGACGGCTACCTCACGGGCCTCTACGGTGCCACCGGGCTGGTGGCCGCGGGCTGCCTCACGGTGCTGACGTTCGAGACTTCCTGGGCGCCGCTCACCCTGGCCGCGGTCCTGTGCGCGCTGATGTTCACGCACGCACGGGCGATCGGCGGCGCCTGGCAGCGGCTCGCCGTCGTCCTGCCGGCCGCCTACGGTTCCGTACTGCTGACGGTGCACCTGGTCCTGCGGACCGACGACGGGTCCCGGCCGCTGCTGCTCGCCGGTCTGCTGGCCGTCGCGGCCGTGCTCGCCATCACGGGCTGGACGCTCCCCGGCCGGCGCCTGGTGCCCTACTGGGGGCGCGCCGTCGACCTGCTCCATCTGCTCTTCGCCATCGTCCTCGTCCCGCTGGCCCTGCTCGTCGCCGGTCTCTACCAGTACCTGCGGGGCCTCAACAGCTGAGCCCGCTCTCCGGCGTCCGCCGCCGGACAGCTGGCGAATCCCGGGGTCCGGCGGCCGAAAGCCCCGGTATCCCGGGCCCTCGCGCGCCGGGCCGATGCCCGGTCGGAAAGGCAAGGAATGCAGTCCAGGCGGGACCAGGTCCACGCGCACATGTTCGTCATGAGCCGGCTGTCACTGGGAATGCTCCGGGACGACCCGGACGCCCCCGAGTCCGCACACCGGCGGACCACGAAGGGTTTCGTCATCGGCCTCGTGGTCGCGGCCCTGGCCGCGCTCATCGTCGTGGTGTACGGGCTGGTGGTGCCCGGCGGCTCGAACGCGTGGAAGGCCACCGGAACGCTGGTGCTCGACGAACGTTCGGGCGCCCGCTACCTCACGCTCGACGGAGTCCTCCACCCGGTCCTCAACGAGACCTCGGCCAGACTGCTGGCGGGTGACCGGATGAAGGTGGTGAGCGTCAAGCCCGCCTCCATCGAGGACGCCCCGCGCGGCGCGACCCTGGGCATCGTCGGCGCGCCGGATCCGCTGCCGCAGGCGGGCGCGCTCAGCCGCGAGGCCTGGTCGGTGTGCACCACCCGGCCCGACGCCGCCTCGGAGCCGCTCCTCACCCTGGCCGTCGGCCTGACCGCCAAGGGCACGCCCGTGACCTCGGACGGGGCCACCCTGGTCCGTACCGTCCCGGGCGGCACCACGTACCTCCTCTGGCACGGCACCCGGCTGCGGCTGAATACCGCGAACTACGCGGTCCAGGCACTGGGTTACGACCCCGACGGGGCGCATCCGGTCCCGGACGCGTTCCTCAACGCCCTGCCGGCGGGCCCGGATCTGGCAGTGCCGGAAGTGGCCGGACGCGGCAAGGCGGGCCCCTCGCTGGCCGGCCGCCCGACACGGATCGGGCAGCTCTTCGACGGCTCCGGCGGCCACTACCTGCTGACGGAGCGTGGGCTGACCAAGGTCACCGCGCTGGAGGAGGCACTGCTGAAGGGCGATCCGCGTACCCAGCGGACCGCCTACGCCGGAGGAGCAGTCGTACTCCAGAAGATCGGTCCGGACGACCTGGCGCGCCATCAGGACCCGAAGGCGACCCAGCTCGTGGGAGCCGCGGGCGGTACGGTCCCGACCGGTCTGCCCAGGCCCAGCCCGGTCGGCGCGGGCGAGGGCGTATGTGCCGTCGTCGGCACCGCGGACGGCAGGCCGACGGTATCGGTCGTCCTGCCCCGCGCGGACACGGTGGGCGGCCGGGCGGTGTCCAACCAGCCGGGAATCACGGCGGGTTCCGGAGCCGCCGACCTGTTCGCCGTACGTCCGGAGGGCGGTGCCCTCGTCACGGCACTCTCCTCGGCGGGCACCGGCACGGCCTACTACCTGGTCACCGAGTCGGGCGCCAAGTACCCGGTCCCCGGGGGCGAGAAGGGACTTCAGCGGCTCGGGTACGGAGTCGATCAGTCCGTTCCCGTCCCGTCCGGTGTCCTCGGGATGCTTGCGTCGGGGCCCGCGCTGGACGACACGGCCCTGCTGACGCAGGGACTCGTGGAAGCGTCGAAGAACGCGATGCCTCGATAGCCGATTCCCCTCGGCCTTAAGGGAATTGAGGTTTCTCTGAGGATAGGAGGGCCGGGAGGCACGCGCTTTCCCCGGCATTTACGCAGCTCACGCACGTATCGCAGATGAACACTCAGATTGTCGGGGAACATTCGTACCAAGATCCCGTACGGCGTATTAACCTGATGATCCGTCGACTGCCGGAGGGCGTGATTCCGGTGTGGTCGACCTGTCGTGCGCCCGTGGTGCCGCCGTGTTCCCGCAGTGTCCAGGAGGACCCCCATGTCTGATGTCTCCGGCTTCAACGTCAACTCGGCCGATGGCCTGTCCAACGATGAAACAGCGATGCTCGAGACGCTGAAGACGCTGGACCAGCATCTTCGCGACATGGATGAGGCGGGCCGCAAGGTCAGGACCATCCAGGGTCAGGTCCGGGCTGCCTACCAGGCGGTTTCCTCGGAGACCCACGCGGCGGGCATCGACGAGTGGCTCAGGGCGCACAGCCGGGTCATGGAGCGTACCCAGTTCTTCCGCGAAGGCACCGCGATGGCCAACCGGCTCCTCACGGACGCCGAGCACGAGGCGAAGGGCTACGCCGCCGGTATCGCCGGCACGATCAACCCCGGGTGACCTTCTCCGCCTTTCTCCCTGCCTTTTCTTCCCCGCTCTCTTAACCGTCTTACGAGGAGTTCCGCCATGACCGTCAAGATCAGCCACCAAGGGGTCCTGGACGCCGTCAAGAACATGGACTCGGCCCAGCAGGAGATGAAGGAGGCGCTCGCCTGGATGGAGAAGAACTTCGGCGCGCTGCGCGACACCCTGAGCGGTCAGACCCGTACCTCCTGGGAGGAATTCCAGGCGGAGCTGGGGCGGATCAAGCTGCAGCTCGACGAGCAGTACGGGGTCGCCCGGACGACTCTCCAGCGGATGCACGCACGACAGATCGACGGGGACCTGGACGGCGGCCGCGGTCTGAGCAACCTTCAGGGCAGCTGACCCGACCGACCGAATCGACTTGTGAGGTGTGAGCATGGCTGGTGACGAGAAACCGGGCGACATGTTCCAGTCGACCGACGGCGTCTATCTCAGGTACGCGAACCAGGAACTCCCCACGTTCCGTCGTGACCTCACGGTCAAGCCGGACTATGTGAGCCTGGGATCGAAGATCCCTCTCGCTGTCGGAAACCCCGAGAAGTGCCCGCAGGCGAAGGCACTCGAGGGCCAGATGGAGACGTACCGCGCCAGTATGCGTACGCGGTACGAAACGGCCATCACGCTCATGAACAACTTCTCGGCCAGCCTGCGGGACGTGGAGACCAAGCACCAGGACGCCGAGGACGACTCCACAGGCATGGGTGGTGCCCTCGCCGACGAGTTCTCCGAGATCCTGACCCCGAAGGGAAAGTGAAACCATGGCTGAGGTGCCCCCCGGGATGCCGGCCAAGTGGGAGGACATCCTCGCCATGTTTCACGACGGCACCACCAAGATTCCGGACCGGAATCTTGTGGCCGGCCCGGGATCGAAGAGATGGATCACCAAGGAGTTGAACGGCGCCTGGTCCGATACCGCCACCAGAGACGGCGGCAGCGACTGGAAGCTTGACGGCTACAAGGCGTACTGGTTTCCCGATCGGGAAGGCAAGCAGTTCCTTGTTTTCGGGTTCAGGTACAACTGGGATGAATTCGGCAACGGCCCGGGCCCGTTGAGCGATTTCACCGGAGCCGCCGGACCTATTCTGGATTCCGTGTCGTCCGGGACGAACAAGGACGCCAATCCGCTCAAGTCGAGCTTTGCGGCCGACGTTCTGCACAACATGGATCTGTGGACGGGCGGATGGGCGGCCAAGTTCAACGAATGGGCCGAGAAGGTGGGGAACGGCTCGGAGGAGCTCGAGGGGGAGTCCGCAGAACTCTTCGAGGCCGTTCTTCTGGCGGTCAAGCGTTCCCTCCAGGAAACGCAGTCCTTCTACATGGGTGGCGCCATCAAGGACGACCTCAAAGCGGTGAGTACCCAGTTGTCCGGCACCATCAACATCCTGAAGCAGAACGCCTGGACGTGGTTCGAAAAGCGGGAGACGGTGACGGCCCCCGAGGGGCAGAAGCCCCGGGAAGCAGGACCCCTCTCCATGCCGTTCACCCACCTCCATGCGGAGTTTCTGAGGGTGATGGGCACCAAGACCGTCGATTCGAACCATGACGCCACGGTCAACGGTCTCGACTGGGACGGCGTCGAGAGAGACGCCAAGACGAGTTGGCTCGCCAACGTCAAGTCCGGTCTGGATGAAGCGTCCGCGCCGACGATGCTTGCTCTGGCGACAGCCTATGACAAGGCAAGCGGAAAGCTCTCCGACGCGAACTCCGTCGTGAAGCCGACGTTCACCATCTCGCTGACGCCCGAGGAGCAGAACAACTTTTACGGCGGCACGGGTGCGGGCGGTGACGGTGGCACGGGCGGCGCCGACGACTTCCTCAACAAGTTCAAGGAGATGTTCGGCGGCGGCGGTGACGGCACGGGCGGTGCGGGCGGCGGCACCGGAGGCGGTTCCGGCGGTGCGGGCGGCGGCGATCTCGACCTCGGCGCCCCGCCTCCGGTCACCGGGCCGAGCGGCAGCACTTCCGGCACCAATCTACCGAAGACCAACAAGCTCGGCCTCGGCCCGAATCCGGTCACCGGCCCCAATGGCAGCACCTCCGGCACGGGCGGCGGCGGGTCCCTGACGGTTCCGGCCGGATCGCGCATCGACCCCAAGACCGGTGCTGTCACCGACTCCAAGGGCAAACCGGTCCTCGGCGCGGACGGCAAGCCCCTGATCGTGCCGCCCGGCTCCACGATCGGCCCCGGAGGTAAGATCATTTCCCCCGCGACCGGTGGCCCGAAACCGCCGACACTTCCCGGCGGCTCCACCTCCGGGGACCTGACGCGGGGCTTCCGGGTCGACGCCGAAGGCAACGTCATCGTCGCCAAGGGCACCAGGGTGGATGCTCAGGGAAACCTGATCGGCGCGGACGGCAAGCCGCTGACCAACATGTACGGCGGGAAGCTCACCGTCCCGCCCGGCTCCCGGATCAACGCCGACGGAACCATCAGCGACCCGCAGGGCAAGCACATCACCGAAAGCAGCAACAACCTGAAGATCCGTAATCCCAAGACGCTCGACGAGCTGCTGAACGGCCAGCGTCGTCCGTCCACGTCGAGCGGCGATCTCTTCGGCGGTTCGAAGGGGGGCTCCGAGAACCTCCGCAGGATGGTCGACAGCAACGGCAACGCGATCCGCGAGCCGGCCTCCGTGGTGTCCGGGCTCAGCAACCGGGCCCGTGCGGCCATGGGGCTGCCCGCGACCCCTAACGTCCCGCCGACGCAGGGCAAGGTGTCCACCCAGTCGCTCGGCGCCCTCGGGCGCGGCGGCGCGGGGGGCGGGACGGGGAGCGGCATGCCGCTCATGCCGCCGATGGGCATGGGTGGTGGCGGTGGTGCCCCGGGCGGCGGAGCCAACGGCGGTGACCGGCAGCGCAACGTATGGCTCTCGGAGGACGAAGAGGTGTGGGGCACCGAGCCCGACGCCGGAACGGGCGTGATCGGACGATGAGTTCCGCAGGTGCTGAGGTGGCCGGGACACCTCCCGGGGGCGAGGATTCCGCCATGCCGCCGGTACCCGACGACATCCGCGCGGCGGCGCGCACCGCACCCGAGCACTGGTTCGGCACGGTGGACCCCGCGTGGAGCGGAGACGGTGAGCCGCCGCTGTGGGCGGTGATCGGGCAGTGGCGCTCCGACGCCGACGGCGAGATCGTCGAATGGCAGCGGAACGACAAGTACCGGCCGTCTCCGGGCATGCTCGGCTGGCCCGAACCGACCGATGACGTGGATGCCGCCATGCAGCTCGCGGCCACCGGCTACGGCCCGGTCGAGGGCGTTGCCCTGGCCGTGGTCACGGCCGAACTGGCCGTCCTGACCGCTCCCGGCGGTGGCGCGGTCAGCGCCTGCACCCCGGACGGCGACCCGGTGGTGCCGGTGTTCACCGCGCCCGCCCATCTGGAGCGGGCGGGCGCGCTCGCCCACCGCGTGCTGCCCGTCTCGGAGGCGTTCGCACTCGTACCCGAAGGCCAGGACCTGTACCTCAACCCGACGGGCCCCGTCGCTCTACGGCTGTCCGCGGACGATCTGTCCCGCGCGGTCGACGTGCTGGAAGCGGCGGCGGAAGGCAAGGAGGAGCAGTACTGATGGTGTCGTTCCAGGAACAGCTCGCGGAGGCCATGGCCGGCCTCGCGGAGCAGACGAAGAAGATCCAGCAGGTCCAGGAGGAACTGGCCAGGGCGTCCGCCTCGGCAACCTCCAAGGACCGGATGGTGACCGCCTCGGTCAACGCCCACGGCGAGGTCCTCTCCTTCAAGTTCCACACCGAGGCCTACCGCACCATGCCGGGGGCCCAGCTCGCCGAGGTACTGAAGACCACCGTGAACGCGGCACGTACGGAGATGAACTCCAAGGTCAGCGGCACGGTCCGGCCGTTGATGGGCAGTCAGGAGGAGCTGGCGAGCGGACTCTTCGGCGGTGGTGAGCTCGACGATCTGCTCGCTCCGCTGCGCGCAATGCAGCCCGAGGGGCTGACGGAGACGGTGCTGGGCGGCGGGCGCAAGCCGTCCGGCAACCGCGGTGAGGAGGACGAGTTCTATGGCTGACGGAACCCTGAGCGTTCCGGGGGATCTCCCGCGCCGGTTCACCCAGTTCGGCGCCATTTCCAAAATCGTCGGTGAACTGGGCGTCCTCAACGACCACATCAACCTGGAGAACAGGACGGCGGGCGGCAAGGACGATGTGTACGCGAAGGAGTACCACAAGTTCGTCGACTCGACGGGCAAAGGGCTCACGTACGGCCTCGAAGGCCTCTCCGATCTGCTCGAAATGGTCGGCATCAGCGGCAACAACGCCTCGGTCATCCTGAACGACGCCGAGGACGACGCCAACCACATCGCCGCCGGCTGAGCCGGCCGAACTCCGAAGACGCGGCACCACACCATGGCGATTGAGGTTTCCGAGGGATGGGCGACCCTCCTCAAGACTCTGACCGGCATGCCCTTCCCGCAGGCGAACGAGGACACTCTGCGGCTGGTCAGTGACGAATATCGCCAGATGGCCGAGAAGTTCCGTGAGGTGGAGGAGCTTCTGCGGCAGGTCGTCGGCCGCGTCGACGAGGACTTCGAGGGCGAGACCGCGACGCGGTTCGTGACGTACGCCCGGCAGTTCGTCGAGAGGACGAACGGCAATGAGAGCATCCTTGAGCGGGCCTACGAGGACGCCATCAAACTGTCGAAGAACGCCCACACGACCGCCGCCGACATCGAGTACACCAAGTGGATGATCTTCGGCCAACTGGCCCTGCTCGTCGTACAGATAGCCCTGGCCCAGGCCCTGATGCCGGTGACGGCCGGGCTGTCCGAGATCTGGGCGGCCGCCGCGATCGCCGCGTTCCGTTCCATGGCGGTGCTGATCCTCAAGTTCCTGCTGGCCCAGATCATCATGCAGACCATCACCGGCCTCGTCGGCGGCCTGCTGCTCGACTCGATTCTCCAGCTCACCCAGATGGGCCGCGGCGACCGTACGGAGTGGAACAAGAACTTCACCGCGGACGCCGCGAAGTTCGCCGCCATCGGCGGTGCGCTCGGCGGGCCGTTCGCACTGCTGGGCGGCGGGCTCGGCAAGCTGCTCGGCAACATGACCGGCAAGGGACTGGGCAAGATCCTCGGCAATGACGCGGGGAACGTGCTGGGCAAGGGGCTGGCCGGGGGCGGCAAGGGAGCGGGCGGTGCCGCCGGCGGTGCGGGCAAGGCCGCGGGCGGCCTCGGCAAGGGTGCGGGCGGTGCGGGCGCGGGCGGTCTCGGCAAGGGTGCCGGTGGTGCGGGTGCGGGCGGTCTCGGCAAGGGCGCCGGTGGTGCGGGAGCCGGTGCCGCGGGCAAGGGTGCGGGGGCCGCGGGTGCGGGTGCCGGAAAGGGTGCGGGCGCCGCGGGGGCGGGTGCGGGCAAGGGCGCGGGTGCCGCAGGAGCGGGCCTGGGCAAGGGGGCGGGTGCCGCGGGTGACGGCGCGGCCGGAGCGAGCGGCAGGGCCGGTGCGGGCGCCGCGGGCCAGGCGATCTCGGAGGAGTCCGCCCGCAAGCTCGGCGAGCGCCTGGGCAACATCATGGGCCGGACCAACGAATCCCTGAATCACGTGGGGGCGGACGGCGCGAGGGGAGCGGCCGCCGGAGCGGTCGGCCGGGAGGTCGTCAAGGACTTCGCGAACGCCTTCGAGAAGAACCTCGGGGACTCCCTCGGCAATGAGACCGCCCGGAACCTGGGCCGCGACTACGGCGAGGCGCTGGTCAAGAACTGGGGCGGCAAGGCCGACTGGCAGGGTCTGACCCATTCGCTGGACGACGCGCTCAAGCCGTACGTGAAGGACCTGGGGGAGAACGGAGTGCGTGCGCTCTCGCACGACCTGCCCGGCTCCTTCGTACAGACCATCAGCAGGAACATCGAAGGGAACATCGGTTTCCGGATCGGTAACTTCGTCGGTGAGATCGCCGGTGAATCGGGCCACGCCGTGGTCACCGAGGGCATGTACAACCTGATCTTCGGGCCCGAGCACAAGTTCACGGTCAGCGGCTGGACCGCGGCCGCGGGCGCGGCCGGCGGCGTCATGGGCCGGGGAGTGGCCCACGGCTTCCAGGCCGTGCACCACGCGGTCTCGGGCCCCCCGGCCGCGCCGCCGCCGCGCCCCCCGGTCTTCTCGTCCGACTCGCCCACGCCGCCGTCCGGCGCGTCGCGGCCGAGCACGGAGTCGAGCACGACGGTGCGCGACGGCTCCGGCCCGAGGAACGACGCCGACCATCGCACGCTCACGGATTCGGCCTCGGACTCCGGTTCGGACAACGTGTCGCTGCGGAGCGGCGACGACAACGCCTCGGACAGCGACAGCCTGTACTACCTGGACGCGGACGACTTCTCGGACAGCCGGACGCTGTACTCGAGCGACGACGACGGGAACGCCGCACCGTACGACGTGTCCGGGGCGTCCGCCCCTTCCTTCGCCACCAGTTCGAACGACACGAACTTCACGAACGACGGCAACTTCACGAACAACACGAACGAGACCAACAACTCGAACAACAGCGACACGACGAACAACTCCGGCGACTCGACCACCAACTCCCTCACACCCGAGCCCCCCGTCCCGCCGGACTCGGTGTCGGAGCTGGACCTCCTGCTGAACAGCCTCCCTGGCGTACCCGAGACGCTGCCCTCCCCGGACCAGGTACACGAGAACGTGACGCAGGAGCTCACGGACGTGAACACGCTTCTGGACGGCCTCCCGGACGTACCCGATACCCCGCTGGGCACGGTGCTGTCACCGGAGGCGGAACGGCTCCTGGCGGACCTGCCCGACGTACCGCGGAACGACCTTCCGCAGACGTCCGACGACGGCGCGGGCGTGGGGTCGTCCAGTCGGTCCGACGACTCCGGGCCGGTAAACCGGACCGCGAACGACCTCGATCGCCTCCAGGAGCGCCTGGACCGGCTGAAGGACCGGCAGAATTCCGACGACTCGGACTCCGACGCCGACCTGGCGGCACGGATGGCGAAGCTGCGGGAGGGCGACCCCGACGGCCTCGGCCGCCCCGCACGGGTCGACGAGCTCCGTGAGCAGTACCGCGCGGCCCTGGAGGAGGAGGGCGCCGTCGGGCTGCAGCCCGACGGCACAACGACGGGTATCGAAGGCGACGGAGTCCTCCCGTACAACGGCGCGGGCGGCATCGCACCGCCGCCGCGCCCCGTACCGACCGTGCCAACGGCGCCGGGTGCCGGCACCGCTCCCGGCGGACCACGGCAGCAGACACCCACAGGGCCGTCCCCGGACGGGCTCGATGTGCTGTTCCCCGATGTCCCGCAGAACGAGCCCGGTGCCCAGCCCTTCACGGGGGACGAGCCGGACCTCGTGTTCCCGGACGTTCCCAAGGCCCCGCCCGGCACCGAGCCCCCGGCCGGGAACCGGCCGGACACGGAGCGGACCGAGAGCGACAGGAAGGGACCGGCCACCGAGGACCCGCCGAATCCCCTCCGTACGGAGTCGCAGGACGAACTGCCCTTCCGCGACGGCTTCGACGGGCACAACGACGGCGATGTCGATTCGCTGATCGCGCGCCTCGACGAGCTGGGCAGCCTCACCGACGACCCGGTGAGCCGGCTGGATCAGCTGCCCGACGTGCCCGAGGGCCTGACCCCCACGGAGCAGCGCAGGCTGACCAAGGAAGTGGAGCGGGAGACGGACGCCCTGCTGGCGGATGCCCGGCGGGTGGGCGTCGACAGGGAGACACGGCAGCAGCTGAGCGAGCGCATCCGCGACGACGCCCGGTCGGGCAGGCACGCCGACGCCGCCGACGGCCTGCGGGAACTCGGCGACCTCGTCGCCGTGCACGGCCTCGGTGAACGCCTCCAGCAGTTCCGCAGTCATATGGACGGCGGATACGAGGCGCGGGCCGCGCAGCTGGGAATGCGCCGCACGGAGTGGCTGCGCCATGCCCTCGACATCGAGCAGTCGGCTCTCGCCAACGATCCCCGTCGGACGACCCAGTTGCTGGACGACTTCGAGAACCGTCTCGGCACCCTCGGGTCCGAGCTGAGCGCCCGCGCCGACAGCAGCCCCGAGGCGCTCCGGAAGCAGTTGGCCGACAACCGGCGGGCCGATGCGGAAGAAGCGGGCATGGACCGCGAGCGGTTCCGCGAGTGGGAGGACCGCCGGGAGCAGGCGGCGACCCCTGAGGATCTCCGCAGAGTGCAGGCTGACTACGACGCCGAGCTGGAGACGTCGCGACGGCTCGCGACCTTGCGGGATCTCGGTGCATCCGAGACGGAGCTGGCCACCTGGAAGAACCGGTTCGAAGGACCGGGGCGGGGAAGCGACCTCGACGCGCAGTACGAACGTCGTACGGTCACCCTCGGCAGGGAGGCCGAACTGGCGTCCTTCCGGGCGAGGCTGGACGCCATGCGCGAGGGCGGCCACCAGCAGGAGTCCTCGGAGCCGCTGCCCCCGCCGCAGGACGGTGACGGCGGTCCCGGCGGTGACGGCACCCCCGGCCGGGACCGGACCGAGGACTCCCGGGCGGAGAATGACCGGATCCTGGAGGAGCGGCTCGACCGGCTGCGCGAGGGTACGGACGACACCGGGATGTCGCGCGAGGAGCGGCAGCAGTGGGAAGACCGGCGCGCGAACGCCGAGGACGACACGGCGAGGCAGGCCATCGAGCGGGAACAGCTCGACCGGATGGCACAGCTGGAGCGCGACCGGCGGCTGAAGGCCATCTCGGACGGCGACCCCGAGGGGGCGGAGCGCGGCACCGAACGCCGCGCCGCATGGCAGAACAGGCTGGACGAGGCGGCGGGCGACCCTCAGGCCATCGACCGGGTCCTCGACAGCTACGACGCCGAGACGGCGGAGCTGAGGCGTGAGGGGCAGGAGCGCCTGGAACAGGAACTGCGTGCTCCGGACCGCTTGCGGGACCTCGACCGCCGTATCGACCGCTCGCTCGACAAGCTGCCCGAGGAGGTACGCGAACAGGCTGCCCACGACGCCCGCACGCTGGTGGAACGCCTGCGGAACCTGGTCACGACCGGCAATGAGCCCGGTACCCCCAAGGTGGACGACGCCGTGTCGCAGAAGCGCACGGACGTCCCAGACACGGATCTGACGGACACGTCCGGCCCGTCGAATGCCGGACCGTCGGCAACCGTGCGCAATCCGGTCTCCCGGACGAACGTCGACGAGGGTGCCGGCAACTCGGCGAAGACCCCGCGGCCGGCCGACTCCGAACGGGACAGGCGGGCTCCGGTGCAGCCGGGCGAGCAGCTGATGGAGGCTCCGCGGCATCTGGACGATGCGTCGGAGTCCGGGGGGAAGGACGGGGACAGCCTCCACTCGCGGGAGCGGGACGACCTGCCGTCGCCGAACGCCCGTCGTGTACGTACACAGACCGAGGACGACACGCAGTCCCTCACCGACACGCGGACCATGTCGGAATCCGAACCGAACAACGACGTCGATCTCAAGTCCGACGACGCGTCCGACTTCAAGTCCGATGACGCGTCCGACCTCAAGTCCGACGACGACGCCGACTCCGTGGCTTCCGCGCCCAAGGACTCCGACATCCCCGTGAAGGAGAACGAGGAGCCGCCGGGAGGCCCTGGCGGTGACGGCTCCTCACCGGCAGGCTCGTCGGGCGCGCAGCAGCCCACGGCCCGCGACCAGGCCCTGAACGCGCTCTCGGCGGACGAGTACGAGCAGCGGATGTACCGGGTACGCCGCGACCGTCCGGACCTGACGACAGAGGAGGCACGCCGCGACGAGGTGTTCCGCCGGATCGAGAACCCGGGCGTGAAGGTGGAGAAGGCGGCCTTCGCCCCTCCGCTGCTCAGCGACAACGTGGATCCGCTCCCGCTGGAGCAGTCCAGTGAATTCGTCACGTTCGACGACAACGCGATGCTGCCGAAGTCGATGAAGGGCCACGGGCACGGACGGATCACCATCAGAGGTGCCGACGTGCTGGCCGAATCCGTCGCGAGGCGATGGAGTCTGCGCCCCGACGGGCTCGACGAGTTGAAGCGCGTGCTCGTCCAGAGTCCGCATACGCTGCTCAGCCCCCGGACCTTCATCCTGCCGACCATGGACGGCGGCCGCCGGGAGATCTCCCTCTCGATGGAGAGCTACGGGAACTGGCGCCGCCACGCCGAGCCGTCGGCGTTGGCCGCCGTGGACGACGTGGACGAGTCCGTACTGCACAAGGACGGAAACGGGAACGAGGGCAGTTCGACCACCTCGAAGACGGAGGGGCCGAAGGCTGAAGGGTCCAAGACCGGCGAGTCGAAGACGGAGGAGCCGAAGGCGGAGGGGTCCAAGTCCGCCGCGTCCACGACCGACGAGTCGAAGACGGACGCCTCCAAGACGGACAAGTCCGAGACCGACGAGTCGAAGAAGGAGGCGTCGAAGACCGCCGGGGCCAAGGCCACCGACGCCCCCGTCAAGATCGAGACCGAACTCCGCTCCCGCCCCGGTGCGACGGAGACCAAGACCCTCGGCACCTCCCGCGCCTTCGGAGTGGCGGTCCCGCTCGGGCCCTCCGCGGGGACCGTCGGTGCGTTCGGGTCGGTGTCCCTCAGCGCACGGCGTATGGAGGCCTCCTACACGTACACCCAGGAGAGCCGCGCACAGAGCAGTGTGACCGCGGTCGGCAAGGACGGCAGTCATCTGCATGTGAGCGACCTGCACATCGTCGTCGAGTCCTCGAGCGTCTGGGACAAGAAGGGCCGTGAGCTGTCCCCGGACCAGCAGCAGCCCGGCACCGCCGCGCAGCAGCGCTACCGCATCCAGGACGGGGTCACCTGGCGGGTCCCGGACAGCGTCACCGACCCGGCGATCCCGGACCGGCTGCCCATCGCCTTCGCGTTCGCGCCGGGCGCCCGGCCGCACCTGCTCGCACCGCTGAGCGTCACCACGG
Source organism: Streptomyces sp. NPDC088246 (assembly GCF_044741025.1). Lineage (NCBI taxonomy): Bacteria > Bacillati > Actinomycetota > Actinomycetes > Kitasatosporales > Streptomycetaceae > Streptomyces > Streptomyces sp. NPDC088246. The sequence continues at coordinate 6,046 of NZ_JBIURV010000039.1, read as the reverse complement.
AGACCCGGCTGCTGGACTGGGCGCTCGCGAACTTTCCCGAGGCGACCCCCGGCAGCTTCCTCCGCCACCAACTGGCCGATCTGTTCGGCGAGGAGAGCCTGCGCACGATGATCGCGCAGAGCTCCGGCGAGACGGTGGTCAGCGCCCCGCTCTTCGCCGGTCTCGGCAACCGGTCACTGGGCTCCGTCGAGCTCCGGCTGGTCCCGGCCGACGCCACACTGCTCCAGGCGTCCGACAAGACCGAGGTCAAGAAGGCCGACGCACAGCGCTCCACCGCCACCACGGAGAAGAAGAACACCCAGGGCGCCGGGGTCGGGATCTCCGCCGGTCCTCAGTTCGCGCTGCTCCAGCCCGCGGGCACCCTGAGCCTCCAGATCGGGGGATCGGCAGCCCTGACGACCCAGCGTGCGGAGAGCAGCTACAGCGGCAACACGGCGGAGTCCGTGCGGACGCTCAACAGCCGCGGCCACTCGGGGCTCTACGACGTCCGCTTCCGGATCGAGGTGCGCAGGCAGGGCGGCGCATGGGAGTCGCCCGAGCCCACCGGGGCGACCGCCCAGGCCAACCCGAACGGCCCGAACGAGGAAGGCGCCTTCCTCACCGCCACCGTGCAGTTGCCACGGGCTGACGCACGCAGACTGGCCGGCTGGGACGACGGCACCGCACCCCTCCTGGATGCCGAGGCGCCCCCCGCCCCCGCGTATCTGTCGCCGTCGAATCCGGCGACGTTCGGCCTGCACGCGGTCCTGGACCTCGCCGCGACCCGTGACTCGGAAACGGTTCCGCCCCAGGTCTCCCTGACGGACGAACTGGTCGACCGCATCCAGGCCGGGCTGCACCGCGCCTACCCTGACCTGGTGCTTCCGCCCCGGCCGGACACCGCGGTCGACGGCGACCGGAAGTACAACACCGCAGTGCGCAACACCCATCTGCTGCGCCAGGCACTCTCCCGTACGGTGCTTGAAGGCTCCCTCGACCGCCTGACGAGCACCGGACTGCGGATCCAGCTGGAGCAGCTCGACTCCGTCAGCAAGCGGTACGTCGTTCTCACCGTGCGCGCGGAGGCGACGAACCGTCAGTTCGTGGGTGCCCACCACGATCTGGGTCTGGCGAACAACGTCCTGTCGACCCGCCGCGCGGACAGCGCGACCACCCGTACCCACGGCTGGTCGGTCGGCGTCGACGTGGGACTGACCGGGATCGAGCGCTTCGGCGGCACCGGGAGCATCGGCTACCGGTACGGCAGGCAGACCGCCTACGGCATGACGTACGGCCCGACGCTGACCCCGGACGGCGGCATCACCAGCTCCGGGTCGCAGCACCTGTGGTCGTACGACCTGGCCTTCACCGCCGAAGCCACCAGTTTCACCAGGCCGCGCCAGATCGCGCGGACCATGACCGGCGAGCTGCTCAGCACCCGGTGGTTCGTGAAGCAGGCCGCCGGGAGCGTCGACGTCCTGGCCACCGGGCAGGGCGACGGACAGACCGCCCCGGCCCCCGTCACCGGCCGCGTCACCCTTGCCGTACCCGCGTCGCTGTCCGTCCCCTCCACCCTGCCCCTCAACCGGCCGGAGACGGTTACGGCCCCCGTGTCCGTGCCGATGGACCCGGCTCTGGCCGAACTGCTCTCCTCCGGGAAACCCGTCTCCACGGATGACTGGACGCCCCACGCCCTTTTCGGCGGCCTGCACTCCGTGCAGAGCGTCACCTCGCCCGAGGTCGTGGTGCACCACCTCAAGGAACTGCTCGGCTCCGTCTCCGGCAACTCCTGGATCTACGGGACCGACGGGACCCCCGCCTCCGGCGCGCTGGCCGAGGCGTTCACCACCGGTCGCAACGAGGCGGACTTCAGCGACGCGGCGCAGACGGGCAAGCATGTCAGCGACCTGTTCGGGAGGACGGCCGTCACCGACATCACCGCGTCGGTCAGCGCCTGGCCCCAGGTGCGCGGGACGCGCGTGCTCGCCGTCGTCGACTCCAGCGACCTCGCCCTCTCCAACATCGGCTCGGGCACCAGCGGGGCGGGACACTCGGTCGCCCATGTCCGCAGTCACGCCATCTCGTCCCTGCTGGCCTTCCGGGCCAAGCACACCGACGCGTTCCAGACCTCCGGCACCTACGGTTTCCCCGCGTCGCCGTACCAGCGCACCAGCATCGCGACCTCGGCCGAGACCTTTTCGGCGAACCCGGCCCACACGGTCCAGTACACCGGACCGATGGTCCTGGTCGGCGCCGATGTGGCCTGGCACCTCGCGGCCCGCTCCCAGCCGTCCGGTCTGCTCCAGGCGCCCATGGAACTGATGCGCGGACGGCCGCCCCAGGGCCGGGTCGTGGAGATCCCCGACGGCCTGCTCGTGTGGATGCCGCTCGCCGAGGCGAGGAAGGCCGGTCTCTTCGACGACGGCCTCACCGCTCCGACGCCCCAGCAGCTCTTCACCGCAGTCGATGCGGCCGCGCACGCCACGCTCACGGTCGGCCGCATCGACATGTCCGAGGCGGTCAGCCGGTTCATGGGCACCCTGATGGAAGACCTGCCCCAGCACAAGAGCTGGCTCGGGCCCAAGAGTCTGCTGGCCGACCAGCTCGGCGGCCTGGCACGGCAGATGACCACCTTGTCGCCGTCCGGCATGCGCGCTCTGCAGACGGGCATGGAGAACGGCGGCACCTCCCTGCGTCTGGCCCGGAACAAGATCGGGCCGGCCAAGGACGCCAGTCTCACGGTGACCCTGGAACGGTCCGGCTTCACCGCCGGTGCGCTGCGCCACGACGTGAAGCCCACGATCACCCGGCCCACGTCCACGGCGGAGACCGTCACGGAGAAGCTGGCGCGCGGGTACGAGGCCGGTTACCGGCTCGGCGCGACGCCCACCGTCCTGGACCAACCGGGTCTCCGGAGCGGCGGCTTCACCCTCGACGACCGGGTCGGGTCCACCCGTTCGTCCTCCCTGGCACACGCGGTCACCGACGCCGTCAGCGCCCAAGTGGCCTTCGAGGGACCGGTGGTGACCGGCCGGACGACGTTCGACGTCACCTTCACCCTTGAGCTGCCCGACGGGACAGTGGTGAGTCACACGTACCCCGTCGGCGACGCCGAGGTGGTGCTGCCCCTGAGCCTCGCCCGACCCCGGACGCCCGAACCGCAGACCGCCGAACCGCGGACGGCAGAGCAGCGGACCACCGGGCCGTCGGTGGCACGCACACCCCGGGAAGCCGCACGCCCGATGCTGCTTCCGCCGGACCAGCAGCAGGCCGTGGCGCTGCGGGAGCGCAACGCGGCGGGCAGGAAGCTGTTCGCCACCGGTCCGGAGAGCGTCGTCGTCACCACCGTCGGCGGCATCACCGTCCTCCGGGATGCCGCGGCGTACGCCGTCGACCTCGCCGTCAAGGGACGCGGCGCCACGACCGACGCCGCGACGGAGATGCCCACGAACAGCAATGGCCGTTATGTGCGGAAGACGGTACTGACGCGGCCCGGCACCGCCGCCGGTGAAGTCCTCAAGGGGGGCATCAGCACCGACGTGCTGAGCGCCTACCTTCCGCAGATGATCCGCGACAGCCTGACCGTCACGCTGCACGACACCACGTCGACGATCGGCGGGACGGACGCGACCCTGAAGATCTCCGCCGACGTCGATCTGTCGCGGGCCCGGCTGCTGGCCGTGGACCCGGGCGCGGGACTCGGCGGCAGCCGGCGGACCATGGACAACGACACCTACACGGGTGACACCACCGAAGCGCACATGCCGGCGATGACCGCGGGACCGGGCTTCCAGACGCAGCCCCTGGTCCAGACCACGGCCGCCGTGCCGGGCTGGGCGGACTCCGACGCGGCGGGCGGTGCCGCCGACCGCCGCACCTCCGCGCTGACCACGCTCAAGCCCTTCGCCGGCGGCGCCGTACTCATCCAGGCACCCCTGCACGTACTCCAGACGGCGAAGGCATCGCACCGCATCGCGGACCTTCCGGTCGTCCCGTCGATGCTCAGGCCCGGGTCCCGACCGCCGGTCACCGTCGAGCACACGGTGCAGGACGGGGTGACGATGTGGGTGTCGTTCGACGTCGCCCGGGAGCACGGACTGCTGCCACCCGAGGTCGAGGCCGCTGCGGACACCGTCAAGGAGCAGACCAAGAAGTACACCACGGCCGCCAAGAAGGTCGAGACGGCCGAGCGGCGCCTGCGCGCACTCGACAGCGAGGCATCCTCCCTCCACACGGAGCTCCGGCGCCTCCTGGAGACGCCGGCTCCCACCGGCACGGACGTGGCCGCGGCGCGGGAGAGGCTCGCCACGGCCCGCTCCCGGTACGCCGAAGCCCAGCAGGACCTGGCCAACCATCGCCGCGACCTCGCGACCGTCGAGCAGGGCCTCGCCGGTGCCTCCGAGGCCGCCTGGAAGGCGGTCGAGCACTACACGATCACCGGTCCCCGCCCCTCCGATACGCCGCCGGTCACCTGGAGCGAGCCGGCCAAGGCCGCAGCTGACGAACAGGCTCTTGTTACGGTCGCCGGCTACCCCCCGCTCGCCGAAGCCGTCGAAGGGCCGGTGTCCCTGGAAAGCACGGTGTCCCACGCGGGCCCGGCCGCCGACCTCACCGGACTGCCGCACCTCGTCACACGGGAGGACGTCCTCGCCCGTACGGAGTTCTGGCTCGGCAACGCCGGAGAGCTGTCGGACACGGACGTCGTACGCCGGGAGCAGACCAAGGCGGCGGGCTGGGCGCAGCGCCTGCGGACGGCGGACGCCGCTTACCGGTCGTCGCTGGAGGCCGTGCAGGCCGCGCGGTCACCCCTGAGGGTCGCTGAACTCCAGGAAGCCCGAGCCCGAAAGGCAACGGACCGGGCGGAGGCCGAGGGACGGCTCGACGCGGTCGATACCGAGCTGGAGAACGCGCGGTCGGTGTATGACCGTGCAGTCGCACAGTTGACGGCCGACTACCGGGAACTCGCCCTGGTCCAGACGAACTTCGAATCGGTGGACGCGTCCACGCGCCAGGTTCTGGAGCCACGGCCCGAAGGAAGCGCCCCCCGCGTCGTCACCCCCTGGCACCCCGCGCCGGAACCCGACGGCTACGTCCGTCCGGCCGACGCGAAGTCCGCCCCCGACCTGTACACCACCCAGGGCGAGGACACCGAGGGCCGGCCGGTCGCCCTGAAGGCGCCGGACGGCCGCGTCCTTCACCTCCTGGAGCCCCCCTCCACCGGACCCGCGCGCTTCGACCTCGGTACGAGTTTCCACCGGTCCCTCCTCGACGGGGTCGAGCGTGCCCACCCGGGGCTCCTCGCCGAGCTGGGGCTCCACGCGCAGGGCAGAAGCCTTTCCGCCGCTGATGTCGAGCACTTGAGGCAACGCCTCGCCGACCGTCTGATGGCGGACCGCGACGAACTCGCGGAGTTCCTCGCCATCGATCCCCAGGAGCGGTTCACCGCACAGGAACTGGCCGACGCGGGAATCGTGCTCAGCGAGGCACAAGCCGCCGAACACGCCGCCTCGCGCAGCCGCCTCCCAGACACCGTGGCCGCCGGGCTGACCCCCGACCAGCGCCTGGAGCTGGCCCGTACGACACTGCTGCGGTCCGGCGACGGGCAGATAGGCGACCGCAAGGACACCGGCTGGAACCACTCCGCGGGCGACCTGGCGGCGCTGCTCGCGGCCCGTGTCCTCGGGGTCCCGGTGACCGTCGTCCTGCCGGACCTGAACCATCTGACGTTCGCCGCTCCTGGAACGGACACGGCAGGGAACACGCGGTCGGGCGTGGTGCTGCACGTGGCGGACGACCGGTACCGGCTCGCCGTGCCTCTCGCGACGGACGACCTGCTGCTCAACGCCGACTCGGAGATCACGCAGCAGCCGGCCGACACGGTTGTGTCCCAGAGCACCGCGACCGTGTCGGCTGGCGATGCGCCTCCTGCCGGTCCGGTCCACTACGTGGGCGCCGGTCTCGGTCCGTCGGCTCTGGTCCCCAAGGAACTGAATTTCGTCTGGCTGGGTGGCGAACTGACGGACGGTGCCCGCGCCAACCTCCGGACATGGGCGGCCAAGGCAGAAGA
>NZ_JBIURV010000038.1:0-56251 GCF_044741025.1 Streptomyces sp. NPDC088246 | reverse complement strand
ATGGTACTGCAGGGGGGACCCTGTGGGAGAGTAGGACGCCGCCGAACTCCTTTTACGGGAAAGCCCCGTGCCCTTGTGGCACGGGGCTTTTCTGCATTCACGAGGGCCTTCGTTACCCCTGTGTACCTGCCGGCGGTGGCTGAGGGTAAGGTCAGGGGGCATCATTGGCACGTTCTTCACACAGGAGGCCCCCGGGTGGAGGTCCAGGAGACTCGGGTTCAGACGGACCGGGTACTCACCATCCCCAACATCCTCAGCATGGCTCGCCTTGTCGGGGTTCCGCTCTTCCTGTGGCTGATTCTTCGCCCCGTGTTCGGCGGCCCCCAAAGTGATGGCTGGGCTTTGCTGGTGCTGATGTTCAGTGGCATCAGCGACTACCTCGACGGTAAGCTCGCCCGCCGGTGGAACCAGATCAGCAGCCTCGGTCGGCTCCTGGACCCTGCTGCAGACCGCCTCTACATCCTTTCGACCCTCGTCGGCCTGACCTGGCGGGAGATCCTGCCGCTCTGGCTCACTGCAGCACTTCTGGCCCGCGAGCTGATGCTCCTCGTGATGGTGGGAATCCTTCGCCGCCACGGCTATCCGCCGCCCCAGGTGAACTTTCTGGGGAAGGCTGCCACGTTCAACTTGATGTACGCGTTCCCCTTGTTGCTGCTCAGCGACGGAAGTGGTTGGCTTGCATCGCTGGCCGCCATTTTCGGATGGGCGTTCGCAGGTTGGGGTACAACGCTCTATTGGTGGGCAGGGATCCTCTACGTGGTTCAGGTCCGCCGGCTCGTCAAGGCGGATGTAGCAGCCGATTGAGCTCGTTGATGCGGGTGCCGCGCAGTGTGGCCGGCCCGCCGCTGATGACCCGGGTGGTGCCCTGACGGGCGAAGTCGGCTAAACCGTCGTCTCTGCAAGGAGGACGTTTCCGACATGAAGGCCGTCGTGATGGCTGGCGGCGAAGGCACTCGTCTTCGTCCCATGACCTCAAGCATGCCCAAGCCGCTTCTGCCCGTCGCCAATCGGCCGATCATGGAGCATGTGCTTCGGCTGCTCAAGCGGCACGGGCTCAACGAGACCGTCGTAACGGTCCAGTTTCTTGCCTCGTTGGTCAAGAACTACTTCGGGGACGGCGAAGAGCTCGGGATGGAGCTCAGTTATGCCAATGAGGAGAAACCGCTCGGCACCGCGGGGAGCGTGAAGAATGCCGAGGAAGCACTGAAGGACGACACCTTCCTCGTTATTTCCGGTGACGCGCTCACCGACTTCGATCTCACCGACCTCATCGCCTTCCACAAGGAAAAGGGCGGGCTGGTGACGGTGTGCCTGACCCGTGTGCCGAATCCTCTGGAATTCGGCATCACCATCGTGGACGAGGCGGGCCAGGTCGAGCGTTTCCTGGAGAAGCCGACCTGGGGCCAGGTCTTTTCGGACACCGTCAATACGGGCATCTACGTCATGGAACCCGAGGTGTTCGACTATGTCGAGGCCGACGTCTCCGTGGACTGGTCCGGTGATGTCTTCCCGCAGCTCATGAAGGAAGGAAAGCCCATCTACGGCTATGTCGCCGAGGGCTACTGGGAGGATGTCGGTACACACGAGAGCTATGTGAAAGCCCAGGCAGACGTTCTTGAGCGCAAGGTCGACGTCGAGATCGACGGCTTCGAGATCTCGCCGGGTGTATGGGTCGCGGAAGGCGCGGACGTACATCCCGACGCGGTACTGCGGGGACCCCTCTACATCGGGGACTACGCAAAGGTCGAAGCCGGAGCGGAGATTCGCGAGCACACGGTCATCGGGTCGAACGTCGTCGTGAAAAGCGGCGCTTTCCTGCACAGGGCAGTGGTTCACGACAACGTCTACATCGGCCAGCACAGCAATCTGCGCGGATGCGTGATCGGTAAGAACACCGACGTCATGCGGGCCGCCCGCATCGAGGACGGCGCGGTCATCGGAGACGAGTGCCTGATCGGTGAAGAATCGATCATTCAGGGCAATGTCCGCGTCTACCCGTTCAAGACCATCGAGGCCGGCGCCTTCGTCAATACTTCGGTGATCTGGGAGTCTCGCGGACAGGCCCACCTCTTCGGGGCCCGCGGTGTGTCCGGGATTCTGAACGTCGAGATCACGCCGGAGCTGGCGGTCCGGCTCGCTGGAGCCTATGCCACGACCCTCAAGAAGGGCTCGACGGTCACCACCGCCCGTGACCACTCCCGCGGCGCCCGTGCGCTGAAGAGAGCGGTGATCTCGGCGCTCCAGGCCAGTGCCATCGATGTCCGGGACCTGGAGAACGTACCGCTGCCCGTCGCACGCCAGCAGACCGCACGGGGCAGCGCCGGCGGGATCATGATCCGTACGTCCCCCGGCGTGTCCGACTCGGTCGACATCATGTTCTTCGACGAGCGGGGTGCGGACCTCTCCCAGGCGCGGCAGCGGAAGCTGGACCGGGTCTACGCACGTCAGGAATACCGCCGTGCCTTCCCCGGGGAGATCGGGGACCTGCACTTCCCGTCCAGCGTCTTCGACTCGTACACCGGATCGCTGCTGCGGAACGTGGACACCGCGGGGATTGCCGATGCGGGTCTCAAGGTTGTCGTCGACGCCTCCAACGGCAGTGCCGGGCTTGTCCTGCCGAGCCTGCTGGGCAGGCTCGGCGTGGATGCATTGACCATCAACCCCGGCCTCGACGAATCACGGCCCACCGAATCCGCCGAGACCCGGCGCTCAGGACTGGTGCGATTGGGCGAGATCGTCTCCTCGGCGCGGGCCGCGTTCGGCGTGCGGTTCGACCCGGTAGGCGAGCGGCTATCCCTGGTCGACGAACGGGGCAGGATCGTGGAGGACGACCGGGCGCTCCTGGTGATGCTCGACCTCGTGGCGGCCGAGCGGCGCAGCGGGCGGGTGGCACTGCCGGTGACCACGACGCGGGTCGCCGAGCAGGTCGCGGCGTACCACGGCACGCAGGTCGAATGGACGACGACATCGCCCGATGATCTGACGCGTGTGGGACGCGAGGAAGGCACCATCTTCGGTGGAGACGGCCGTGGTGGATTCATCGTTCCCGAATTCAGCAGCGTCTTCGACGGATCGGCTGCTTTCGTAAGACTCATCGGGCTCGTCGCCAGGACCCAGCTCACTCTCAGCCAGATCGATGCCCGTATTCCCCGTGCCCATGTCCTGCGCCGTGATCTGGCCACACCCTGGGCCGTCAAGGGTTTGGTCATGCGGCGGGTCGTGGAGGCCGCCGGCGAACGCAGTGTCGACACGACGGACGGTGTACGGGTCGTGGAGGCCGACGGGCGATGGGTGATGGTGCTGCCGGACCCGGCCGAAGCGGTCACCCATTTGTGGGCTGAGGGCCCGGACGACGCCTCCGCGCAGGCGCTGCTGGACGAATGGGCGGAGGTCGTGGAGAGCGCAGGTCACTGAGGGGTTCCACCGGTTTTCCCGGCGGCGTCCAGCGGCGCCTTTGGGCACACCGGTGGGGCCATTCGGCGGTAGCAGTGGCGACGTGCGACGATGTGCGGCATGTCGCAGCAGCCCCCCGATCGGAGTACCGCCTCGCCTCCTGCGCGCCCCGACGCGTCCATGTCGCTGCTGACCAATGTGATGGACCACAGCCTGGACGACGGATATGCCGAGGCATCGGCGCGTCGGAAGGCCGACGGGAGCGCGGGCATGCCCCGCACGCTCAAGTCGAGACTCGGCCTCGCCGCATGTCTGGTGCTTGCTGCACTTGTGGTCACGCTCGGGGCTGCGCAGGCACGTGTCTCCGCGCCGGTCCTCGCCAAGGAGCGCCAGGAGTTGATCGATCGTATCGACGGTGAGACGGCTGCGGCCGACACCCTTGAGTCGCAGGTCGACAAGCTCCGGGACGACGTGGGCAGGCGCCAGCGCAAGGCGTTGGAGAAGCACGGCGGGGACCAGGGGGAGCTGGTGGCACTGCTCGCCGGGGCGACGGCGGTGGAGGGGCCCGGTGTGAAACTCGTCGTCGACGACGCCAAGGACACTGACCAGGGCGGTGGCGGGCCTAGGGAGACCAGCGGATTCGCCGACACCGGGCGGGTCCGCGACCGGGACCTGCAACGGGTCGTCAACGGACTCTGGCAGTCCGGTGCGGAAGCGATCGCGATCAATGGACAGCGTCTGACAGCCCTGTCGGCGATCCGTGCGGCCGGCGACGCCATACTGGTCGACAACAGACCGCTCGTGCCGCCGTACACGCTGCTGGCGGTGGGAAACGGGAAGCAGCTCAGCACCGCATTCCAGGACAGTGCTGACGGCCAGTATCTGCAGGCGCTCAAGGACACCTTCGAGATCCGGACGAGCATGTCCGTCCAGGAGAAGGTGAACCTTCCGGTTGTGCCGAGCCTGATCGTACGAACAGCAGAGCCTTATAAGGCCGCAGACACCGGCAGTGGTGCGGCAGACACAGGGAAGGGCACATCGTGATCGCCGTACTGGGCCTCGTCGTGGGAGTCGTGGTCGGACTGTTGGTCCGACCCGAGGTGCCGGCGGTGGTCGAGCCCTATCTTCCGATCGCTGTCGTGGCTGCCCTCGACGCAGTCTTCGGGGGTCTGCGGGCCATGCTCGACGGAATCTTCGTCGACAAGGTGTTCGTCGTGTCGTTCCTGTCGAACGTCGTGGTGGCCGCACTGATCGTGTTCCTGGGCGACAAGCTGGGCGTGGGAGCGCAGCTCTCCACCGGTGTGGTGGTCGTACTCGGGATCCGGATCTTCTCCAACGCCGCGGCCATCCGCCGGCACGTCTTCCGGGCCTGAGGCCGATGAGCAACGAAGAACTTCCCAGCGGGCGCATCGGCGAGCAGCCGGCCGACGCCGCCAAGGATCTCACCGGACGCCAGCGGCTGATCGCCGGACTCTGGCCGCCACGGGTGACGCGAGCCCAACTCATCGTGGCGGTGCTGCTGTTCGTCCTCGGTCTCGGGCTGGCCATTCAGGTGCGCTCGAACAGTGACAACAGCGCGCTGCGGGGTGCCCGCCAGGAAGACCTGGTCCGCATTCTCGATGAGCTGGACGACCGAACACAGCGTCTGGAGGACGAGAAGCAGCGCCTCGACGCTCAGCGTACGGAGCTGGAGAACAGCTCCGACCAGGCTGAGGAGGCACGTAAGCAGACGGTGGAGAAGGAGCGGCAACTCGGTATTCTCGCCGGCACCGTGGCGGCACACGGGCCCGGGATCACGCTCACCGTCAATGACCCGGGAGACGGGATCAAGGCGGACATGCTGCTCGATGCGCTGCAGGAGTTGCGTGCGGCGGGTGCCGAGGCGATCGAGGTCAACGGAGTGAGAGTGGTGGCCAATACGTTTTTCTCCGGTGACGGCGGCAACGTCAAGGTTGACGGCCGTAAGATCACCGCGCCGTACGTGTTCAAGGTGATCGGCAAGCCCCAGGATCTGGAGCCGGCGCTGAACATCCCTGGCGGTGTGGTGCAGACACTGGAGAAGGAGCAGGCCACCGTGCATGTGGAGCAGGCCGACGACATCGTCGTGGACGTCTTGCGACCGGCGAAGCGACCTGACTACGCTCGGTCGTCATCCTCGTGAAGCCGGGCCATGGAGGGGTCGAAGGACACGGGCAGGGGGTTGCGGGGGGTCGCCGCATCGTAATGGTGGTGCGTGGTGGAAACTGTCGAGTGGATACGGACGTTGTGAAGATGTCCGGGTCGGCAGGTGTGTTCGTTCAGGGTTCGTCCTGCCCCACGGGCGGGTCTATTTCGGTCAAGGGGAATCGCCCGTGAAGTTGTTTGGGAAGTTGTTCGGCAAGAGCGCTCGCGATGAAGCTGCCCGCCATCGCGCACCGCGCCACGGCCAGGCGGAGGAGCAGGGCTCGGAGCGCCCGCTCTTCCGCGATCAGATGTCCGGTTCGGGCAGTGACAATTCGGGCGCTTCCGGCGCGTCGTCTATTGACCCTGCCGGTGCCGGCCGCATAGGTTTCTCAGAACCGTCAACCTCAAGTACGGGTGGAGGGTTCACCCCGAGGCAGGAGGGTTCGTCCATGCCGGTCTGTACGAGGTGCGGGCATCGCAACGCCGAGGCCAGCCGTTTCTGCTCCAACTGCGGTGCGCCGCTGAGGGGTGGAATTCCCGAGCGTGCCTCGGAGACGACCTCGACCATCTCCATCTCCGGTCTTGAGGCATACGAGGCGGAGGTCACCGGGCAAACGCCCGTACCGTCCCTCTCGCCCGAGGCGCAGGCCGCAGTCGATGCTCTTCCGCTCGGCTCGGCACTCCTCGTGGTGCGACGTGGTCCGAACTCCGGCAGCCGCTTTCTGCTGGACGGCGAGCTGACCACGGCCGGACGCCATCCGCAGAGCGACATCTTCCTCGACGACGTGACGGTGTCGCGGCGGCATGTGGAGTTCCGCAGGAGCCCCGACGGCAGCTTCACGGTCGGGGACGTGGGCAGCCTGAACGGCACCTACGTCAACCGCGAGCGCATCGACTCCGTCGCCCTGTCCAACGGTGACGAAGTGCAGATCGGCAAGTACCGGCTGGTCTTCTACGCGAGCCAGCGGGGCATCTGACCCGTCAGGGAAGGTCCATGCTGAGAACACCGACGGGCGGTGCCGGTCACGGCACCGCCACCGCCGACGACCGCCCGATGAGCATCGGCACGGTGCTCCTCCAGCTGCGGGACGAGTTTCCCGAAGTCACGATCTCCAAGATTCGCTTCCTGGAGGCCGAAGGTCTCGTCGAGCCGCAGCGGACCCCCTCCGGCTATCGCAAGTTCCGAGGGGCCGACGTGGAGCGGCTGGCTCAGGTGCTACGTATGCAGCGGGACCACTACCTCCCGCTGAAGGTCATCCGAGAGCATCTGGATGCCCTCGCCCGTGGCGAACAGTCCACGCTGCCGTCCGGGGGCGATCCGCGGGATCTGACCGACGGCGGCTGGGACGCCGGCTCCGGACGGGCGACCGCGGCCCGTATCGGCCGTGCCGAGCTGCTGGCGGCCGCCGAGGTCACCGAGAGTGACCTGGATGAGTGGGAGTCGTACGGCCTGGTCGCTCCGACCGCGGAGGGCGGTTACGACGCTGAAATGGTCACGGTGGCCAAGCTTGTGGCGGATCTGGGTCGATTCGGTCTGGAACCGCGTCACCTGCGTGCCATTCGGGCGGCCGCGGACCGTGAGGCGGGACTCATCGAGCAGGTGATCGCGCCCCTGCGCCGGCACCGGAATCCGCAGACCAGAGCGCATGCCGAGGCCACCGCGAGGGAGCTCGCAGAGCTGTCCGTACGGCTTCATTCGGCGCTTGTGCAGACCGCTCTGCGGGTCCGGCTCCACTGATCACGTCGGTGCCCGACTACCCAAACCTGCCGAGCACGTCCTAGGGTTGCTGTGTGAACGAGCTCGACGTCGTGGGTGTCCGGGTGGAAATGCCCTCCAACCAACCGATCGTGCTCCTGCGTGAAGTGGGAGGCGACCGGTACCTCCCCATTTGGATCGGTCCTGGTGAGGCGACCGCGATCGCCTTCGCCCAGCAGGGCATGGCTCCGGCCAGGCCGCTGACCCATGATCTCTTCAAGGATGTGCTTGAGGCCGTCGGCCAGGAGCTCACCGAGGTCCGTATCACGGACCTGCGGGAAGGGGTCTTCTACGCGGAGCTGGTCTTCGCCAGTGGGGTCGAGGTGAGCGCGCGGCCGTCCGACGCCATAGCGCTCGCACTGCGCACCGGAACGCCGATCTACGGCAGTGACGGGGTGCTCGACGATGCAGGTATCGCCATCCCGGACGAGCAGGAGGACGAGGTGGAGAAGTTCCGCGAGTTCCTCGACCAGATCTCACCGGAGGACTTCGGTACCAACAGTCAGTAACCGTTCTACGGGGTCGCAGTCAGCGCATCCGACAAGCCCTTCCCGCTCGCAGGACACGGGAAACCACTCTCAGGGTGATTATCACTCGGCGTGCCGAGTGTGGCGATCGTTGACGCACCCCGAGTGACTGCCTACCTTCGAGATGGCAGGTCAAGGACGGAGGTCGGCGTGAGAAGCAGCGGCGACGGTACGGCAGCGGGTGGGCCGTATCCGCAGCAGGGGAGTACAGCCGGCCACACCATCAGGCAACCGGTTGAACCGGCGGCGGTGGCGGGGGGCGGCGTGGCATCGGCCAACGACATCGGCTATCGCGGGCCTACAGCTTGCGCGGCCGCGGGGATCACCTATCGGCAGCTCGACTACTGGGCGCGCACGGGGCTGGTCGAGCCGAGTGTGCGTCCGGCATACGGCTCGGGCACACAGCGGCTCTACAGCTTCCGGGACGTTGTCCTGCTGAAGATCGTGAAGCGTTTCCTGGATACGGGCGTCGCCCTGCAGAACATCCGCACCACGGTTCAGCATCTGCGGGCCCGCGGCTTCCGGGATCTTGAGCGGATGACGCTGATGAGCGACGGGGCGACGGTCTACGAGTGCTCTTCGCCCGACGAGGTCGTCGATCTGCTCCAGGGCGGCCAGGGGGTCTTCGGTATCGCCGTGGGTGTGGTGTGGCAGGACGTCGACGCCGCCCTGTCACAGCTGCACGGTGAGCGGGTGGACACCGGCGAGACGCTGGTCGGGAACAACCCCACGGATGAGCTCGCGCGTCGACGCAACCGCGCCGGCTGACCTGGCCGGGGAATCGGGCGCGGCGATTGTCAGTGCCGTAGGGCAGCATCGATTGATGTGAGAGCCGCGCCCACCATCCTGCATCTGGACATGGATGCCTTCTACGCCTCTGCCGAGCAGGCGGCGAAGCCCAGCCTGCGCGGCAAACCGGTCGTGGTGGGCGGGCTGGGACCGCGCGGAGTCGTCGCCACCGCGTCGTACGAGGCACGGCGTTTCGGGGTGCACTCGGCGATGCCCACGGCGCAGGCGCGGCGGCTGGCTCCCAACGCGGCCTATCTGGTGCCCCGCTTCCTGCTGTACCGGACGGTCAGTGACCAGGTGATGGAGCTGCTGGCGCGGCTCTCCCCGCTGGTGGAGCCGCTCAGCCTGGACGAGGCTTTTGTGGACCTCGAAGCGGGTGGCATGGCCGATGACGCCGCTTCCGCGCTGGAGATCGGTGAGCAGCTGCGTACGGCCATCAAGGCGGTCACAGGACTCACCGGATCGGTTGGGCTCGCCGGTTCCAAGATGCTGGCCAAGATCGCTTCGGAGGAGGCGAAACCGAACGGGCTGCTGCTCATAGAGCCGGGGACGGAGCGGAAACTGCTCGCGCCCATGTCGGTACGGATCCTTCCCGGCGTCGGGCCCGCGACGGCGGACCATCTGCGCCGCGCCGGGATGACGACGGTCAACGATCTGGTCGAGGCGGGTGAGGCGGAGCTCGTACGCCTGCTGGGGAAGGCGCACGGCGGCTCGCTGCACCGCATGGCGTTCGGGTACGACGACCGGCCCGTGGTCGCGGAGCGGGACGCGAAATCGGTGTCGGTCGAGGACACCTTCGACGCGGATCTGCACGACCGGGTGCGGGTCAGGACGGAGGTGGAACGGCTGGCCGACCGATGCGTCCAGCGACTGCGGGGCGCGGGGCGGTCCGGGCGGACGGTGGTGCTGAAGGTACGGCGGTACGACTTCTCCACGCTCACGAGGTCCGAGACGCTGCGTGGGCCCACGGACGATCCGACGGTGGTCCGGGAGGCTGCCGCACGGCTCTTGGAGGCCGTGGACACCACCGGAGGAGTACGGCTCCTGGGGGTGGGCGTCACGGGGCTTGCCGACTACACGCAGGAGGACCTCTTCGCCCAGGCTGCCGGTGAGCAGGCCGCAACCGGGGAAGCCGCCGAGGAGGAGACAGCGGCGGGGGGCGACGGGGAGGAGCCGGTGGACGGTGCGCGGGAGGAGGCCCGGGAGACCGCCGAGCAGCTCGCCGCACGGCGCTGGCCCGCCGGACACGACGTACGTCATGACACCTACGGCCACGGCTGGGTGCAGGGCAGCGGTGTCGGCCGGGTGACGGTGCGGTTCGAGGAACCCGAATCGGCGCCCGGCCGGGTGCGTACGTTCCGCATCGACGATCCGGAACTGCAGCCGGCCGATCCGCTGCCGCTGGTGCGGAACCCGGTGGACTACTCGTCCTGGCCGGCCAGTCTCCCGAAGTCCCTGTCCGGGCCTGTCTCCTCGGGCGGGGAGTCCAGACCGTAGTGCCGGTAGAGCTGGAGCTCCTGTTCCGGTGAGAGATGGCGGCCTACGCCGAAGTCTGGCGCGTCCTTGATCAGCGCACGGTCGAAGGGGACACGGAGTGAATCCTCCACGAATTCGCTGGGTTCCAGCGGGACGAACGCGTCCCGGCTGAACAGTCCGGTACGTACGGCCGCCCACTCGGGCACACCGGTCGCGTCGTCGAGGTACACCTCGTCCACGGTTCCGATCTTGGTGCCCTTGCGGTCGAACGCTTTGCGGCCGATCAGGCTGCGCGGATCGATGTCGGTCTGCACTGTCCCTCCCACTGGTCGCGGCTACTCCACAAGCACTACAGAAGTGCAGATCCGGGGGGTTGGCCACTCGAGAATTCCGCCGCGAACCCCGCTGGTAGGCTGGTGATGGCTGCTGACCCCGTGCGGGAGAGTCCTCCGGAGCGAATCCGAAGGCGCCGAAGGAGCAAATCCTCCCCGGAATCTCTCAGGCCCCCGTACCGCACGGACGAGGTCACTCTGGAAAGCAGGGCGGGTTTCGTGCGGCCGAGTGCCGGTACGATTCCCTTCCTCACCGACGGTGAAAGCTGGTACGCCGCAGGGCGCTCCGGTGAAGCTCTCAGGTTGAGATGACAGAGGGGGAGGCCGTTCGGGCACCCGCGCCGTGGTGCCCCTCGCAGGTCGTGACAGACCAGGAGGCCTCCACCATGACCCCCCGTCGCACTCCGCTCTCCCAGCTGGAGCAGGGCATTCCGTTCGAACAGCGCCACATCGGTCCCGATGCCGAGGCGCAGTCGAAGATGCTCGCTCAGATCGGTTACGGCTCGCTGGACGAGCTGACCGCGGCAGCGGTGCCCGATGTCATCAAGAGCGCGGAGGCGCTGCAGCTGCCGACCGCCCGCACCGAGGCCGAGGTCCTAGCGGAGCTGCGCTCCCTCGCCGACCGCAACCAGGTGCTGGCCCCGATGATCGGGCTCGGCTACTACGGCACCTTCACCCCGCCGGTGATCCTTCGCAACGTCATGGAGAACCCCGCCTGGTACACGGCCTACACGCCGTACCAGCCGGAGATCTCGCAGGGCCGCCTGGAGGCGCTCCTCAATTTCCAGACGATGGTCGCCGAGCTGACCGGGCTGCCCACCTCCGGCGCCTCGCTGCTCGACGAGGGCACCGCGGCGGCCGAGGCCATGGCCCTCTCGCGGCGTGTCGGCAAGGTCAAGAACGGTGTCTTCCTGGTCGACGCCGACGCACTGCCGCAGACGATCGCCGTCATCGAGACCCGCGCCGAGCCGACCGGTGTCGAGGTCGTCGTCGCGGACCTCTCCGACGGCATCCCGGCGGAGATCGCCGAGCGCGGCGTCTTCGGTGTCCTGGTGCAGTACCCGGGCGCCTCCGGGGCCATACTGAACATCAAGCCCGTCATCGAGCAGGCCCACGAGCTCGGTGCGATCGTCACGGTCGCCGCCGATCTGCTGGCCCTGACCCTGCTGACCTCACCGGGCGACCTGGGCGCGGACATCGCGGTCGGCACCACGCAGCGCTTCGGTGTACCGATGGGTTTCGGGGGACCGCACGCAGGCTTCATGGCCGTACGCGAGAAGTTCGCCCGCAGCCTGCCGGGCCGCCTCGTCGGCGTTTCCGTCGACGCGGACGGCAGCAAGGCGTACCGGCTGGCCCTGCAGACCCGCGAGCAGCACATCCGCCGCGAGAAGGCCACCAGCAACATCTGTACCGCTCAGGTGCTGCTCGCCGTCATGGCCGGGATGTACGCCGTCTACCACGGCCCGGACGGGCTGCGGACGATCGCTCAGCGCACCCACCGCTATGCGGCGGTCCTGGCCGAAGGCCTGCGCGCCTCCGGTATCGACGTCGTGACCG
Organism: Streptomyces sp. NPDC088246; assembly: GCF_044741025.1. Lineage (NCBI taxonomy): Bacteria > Bacillati > Actinomycetota > Actinomycetes > Kitasatosporales > Streptomycetaceae > Streptomyces > Streptomyces sp. NPDC088246. The sequence goes on along the minus strand of NZ_JBIURV010000038.1, from coordinate 44,258 downwards.
GCGCCTACTTCGACACCCTCACCGTGCGTGTCCCGGGGAAGGCCGCCGATGTCGTGGCCGACGCCCGCGAGCGTGGTGTCAATCTGCGGCTCGTCGACGCAGACCTGGTCTCCCTCGCCTGCGACGAGACCACCACGCGTACGCAGATCGCCGCCGTCTGGGCCGCCTTCGGCGCTGACGGGGACATCGAGGCACTGGACGCCGCGACCACCGACGCGCTGCCCGAGGGCCTGCTGCGCACCGACGAGATCCTCACCCACCCGGTCTTCCACCAGCACCGTTCCGAGACCGCGATGCTGCGCTACCTGCGAAAGCTCGCCGACCGGGACTACGCCCTGGACCGCGGAATGATCCCACTCGGCTCCTGCACCATGAAGCTGAACGCGACCGCCGAGATGGAGTCGATCACCTGGCCCGAGTTCGGCGCCCTGCACCCCTTCGCGCCGGCCGAGCAGGCAGAGGGCTTCCTCACCCTCATCCGTGAGCTCGAGGAGCGCCTCGCCGAGGTCACCGGGTACGACGCGGTCTCGATCCAGCCGAACGCCGGATCGCAGGGCGAGTTCGCCGGCCTCCTGGCCGTGCGTGCGTACCACCGGGCCAACGGCGACGACCAGCGGACCATCTGCCTCATCCCGTCCTCCGCGCACGGCACCAACGCCGCCAGCGCCGTGATGGCCGGCATGAAGGTCGTCGTGGTGAAGACCGCCGACGACGGCGAGGTCGACATCGAGGACCTCCGCGCCAAGATCGAGAAGCACCGCGACGAACTCGCCGTGCTCATGATCACGTACCCGTCGACGCACGGTGTGTTCGAGGAGCACGTCGCCGACATCTGCGCCGAGGTGCACGACGCCGGCGGTCAGGTTTACGTCGACGGTGCCAACCTCAACGCGCTGGTCGGCCTCGCCAAGCCGGGACGGTTCGGCGGCGACGTCTCGCACCTGAACCTGCACAAGACTTTCTGCATCCCGCATGGCGGCGGCGGTCCCGGCGTCGGCCCGGTCGGTGTCCGCGCGCACCTCGCGCCGTACCTGCCGAACCACCCGCTGCAGCCCGCGGCGGGCCCCGAGAGCGGTGTCGGACCGATCTCGGCCGCTCCGTGGGGCTCGGCCGGTATTCTCCCCATCTCCTGGGCGTACGTACGCCTGATGGGCGGGGAGGGCCTGAAGCGTGCGACGCAGGTTGCCGTACTCGCCGCCAACTACATCGCCAAGCGTCTCGAACCGCACTACCCGATCCTGTACAACGGCCCGGCCGGTCTCGTCGCGCACGAGTGCATCGTGGACCTGCGGCCGATCTCCAAAGCCACCGGCGTCAGCGTCGACGACATTGCCAAGCGTCTGATCGACTACGGCTTCCACTCGCCGACCATGTCGTTCCCGGTCGCCGGGACGCTGATGATCGAGCCGACCGAGAGCGAGAACCTCGCGGAGCTCGACCGATTCTGCGACACGATGATCGCCATTCGTGGCGAGGTCGAGAAGGTGGCCTCCGGCGAGTGGAGCGCGGACGACAACCCGCTGAGCAACGCTCCGCACACCGCGGCGATGCTGGGCGGGGAGTGGGACCACGGCTACAGCCGTGAGGTGGCGGTCTTCCCGGCCGGAGTCTCGGCCGCCGACAAGTACTGGCCGCCGGTGCGCCGGATCGACGGTGCCTTCGGTGACCGCAACCTCGTCTGCTCCTGCCCGCCGTTGGACGAGTACGACAACTGAGGCATGAGCGGTAGGGCGTGACGCGGACATGCGTCGGGGCCGGTGCGGAGAGTTCTCCGGGCCGGCCCCAGTTCGTACCGGCCGCGGTCAGGCGGCCTTCATCACCCGGCCGGTCTGCAGGGGCCGGTGCGGGGCGATGATCTGCCCGTCCGGGAGCAGCTCACCGGTGTCCTCGAAGAGCAGGACGCCGTTGCACAGCAGGCTCCAGCCCTGTTCCGGATGGTGTGCCGTCAGGCGGGCGGCTTCCCGGTCGGCTGAGTCGGCGGTCGGGCATGGTGGCTGGTGCTGGCACATGGATGGGTTCTTTCGCTGCGTTGTGGTGAATGTCCTGCGGCTTGATGAGGTGTTCATGGCCGCCCCCCCCCGTGTAGATCGGTCCGGTCCCAGTGTTGCCCCACGGGCGTCAATCCGCAGGGATTTCGCAGCAGCACTTCTCCTTACTCCAAGGACGTGTCACCCGGCCGGACGGTTCACCGCAACTGCACTGTCACTTCGGGTGGTTCGGGGTGGCCGGACCGGGCTAGTCCAGATGGGCAGGATGTGCGCCCCGCAGCACTGTGCCCCACCACCCTGGAATTCGCCGGAGGGGGGCGGGGCACAGCGCGGTGATGTGGGGTGCGGCCGTCGTCAGGCCGGTGATCCGAGGAGGGGGCCGGTGCCCGGGGTGATGCGCAGCGTGATCACGCGGAGCAGATCGGCGACCCGGTGTGGTCGATGCGCCGCGATACCCGGCGGTGCGGGTGCCAGCGGTACCAGGAGATCGGCGGGGCCGAGTGCCCCGCCGGAGGCGTCGGCCTCGGTGTCGGCGTGCAGCCACAGCGCCAGCATGTAGAGCTCCGGGATGGACAGCAGCCGTGGCTGGTAGTGCGGTGTCACCGTCTCGGCCTGGCGCACGGCGAGTTCGGTCGAGGCGATGTAGGGGCCCTCGAAGAAGTGCGAGAAGGTCCAGCCGTCCGGAGTGAGCATGGTGTCTGCCGCGGCGACGGCCTGCTCCGAGCTGCGGATCAGGAACCGCCACGCGGCAAGCCGGGTGACGGGTGCGAGCCCGCTCGGGCCGATCCGGTCCAGTACATGGACGGGGAGCGGGAGTTCGGGGCTCAGTGGTCCCTGGGCGGCTCGGAGGGCAGGTGTGCGGGCCTCGCGGACTGCGGTGGGTGAACCGAGTGCCGCGAGAACGCTGCGCAGAGCGGGCGCGGGAGCCGGGGGAACGTGCAGCGGCATAGTGGGTCGCCTCTCACTTCGGAGACACGGTGATGCGTGGGCGGGTGCAGACGGCGCTGTCGGCGTGCGGGGCCAGAGGAGGCCGGTGACTGGGCCGGTGCGTCAACTCTCTGCCTCGTCCGCGAAGTTTATACGACACGTGTTCACGCAGTGATTCCACTAGCCGTCGCAGGTATTGCCGACAAGGCGGTATCAAGACTTTATTATGCGGAGATTCTGCTGATTCGTCGTCAGCGGCGCAGCCACCGCCAGGGATTTTTCCCTGGACGCGGTCGGCCGAAACGCGTCGGTGTTTTCACCACGCGCTGGGCGGCGGAAACTGTGCACTGCACCATGCCGAGGGAATGTGCCCCGGACGGCTGCCCTCAGATTACTGGGTGCGCGGCGTTCACGGGGGCGTTATGGATCACCCGGCCTGGGCATTATCGATCGTGACGCGAGCGGCCTGGGCCGCAGGCCGCCCACTCGAGGGAGGGACGCTTCGATGGGGGAGAAGGTCGTGGCGGGCGCCTTTGATCTGTCCGATCGGCAGAGGTACCGGAGGAAGCTCCACCATTGCCTGGAGGGGCTGGAGAGGCTCCTGGCGGAGCGGAGGTTCGACCGCCCCCGCAACCTCATGGGCATGGAGATCGAGCTGAATCTGGCAGGCTCCGACGGCATGCCGAAGATGATGAATGGGGAGGTGCTCCCGCGCATCGCGAGCCGTGATTTCCAGACCGAACTCGGGATGTTCAATTTGGAGGTGAACATAGTCCCGCACCACCTGGACGGATCCGTTTTCGATCAGCTGGCGGAAGAGCTCAGGACCGGCCTCGGATATGCCCATCGGAAGGCGGGCGAGGTTGATGCCGGGATCATGATGATCGGAATTCTGCCCACCCTGGGCCGTGAGGACCTCGTTGCGGCGAACCTCTCGGACGTGGACCGCTACACACTGCTGAATGATCAAATGGTGGCTGCGCGGGGCGAGGATTTCTCCCTCGATATCCAAGGCGTGGAACGATTGGTCTCCACCTCCTCCTCGATCACTCCCGAGGCCGCCTGCACATCGGTCCAGCTGCATCTGCAGGTGACACCGGCGCGCTTCGCGGCCGTATGGAACGCGGCCCAGGCTGTCGCCGGGGTCCAGATCGCCCTCGGTGCCAACTCGCCCTTCCTGTTCGGCAGGGAGCTGTGGCGGGAATCGCGGCCGCCGCTCTTCCAACAGGCCACGGACACCAGGCCGCCCGAACTCCAGAACCAGGGGGTGCGGCCCAGGACCTGGTTCGGCGAGCGGTGGGTCGGTTCGGCGTACGAGCTCTTCGGGGAGAATCTGCGCTATTTCCCCCCGCTGCTGCCGATCTGTGACAAGGAGGACCCGCTGCGGGTGCTCGACGAGGGCGGGGTGCCGCGGCTGCAGGAGCTCGTGCTCCACAACGGTACGGTCTACCGCTGGAACCGGCCCGTGTACGGACTGGCCGACGGCGTACCCCATCTGCGGGTGGAGAACCGGGTCCTGCCCGCCGGCCCCACGGTCACCGATGTGATCGCCAACGCCGCCCTCTACTACGGGCTCGTGCGGGCGCTCGCCGAGGAATCCCGTCCGGTGTGGACCAGGCTCCCGTTCGCAGCAGCGGCCGAGAACTTCGACACCGCCTGCCGCCACGGCATCGACGCGGAGCTGATCTGGCCCCGTCCTGGCCGTTCGGGCGGGCTGACCCGGGTGCCGGCGGTCAAGCTCGTACGGGACGAACTGCTGCCGCTGGCCGCTGCGGGGCTCGATGCCTGGAACATCGAACCTGCGGACCGCGACCGCTACCTCGGGGTCATCGAGGAGCGCTGCAAGCGGCGGGTGAATGGAGCGTCCTGGCAGGTGGACACTTACCACCGGGCACGGGGGGCCGGACTCGACCGGCATGCGGCACTGGCCGCGACCACCCGTCGGTACGCCGAGCTGATGCACAGCGGCGAACCCGTGCACAGCTGGCCGACGGCTGTCCCCGCACTGTGACCCGTCGTGGCGGGCGCCGACAACCGCTGCCGTTCCCGACCGCGCCGAGCGCTACTCCTGGGAGGCGTGGTTGCTCTGCCCGGCCGTCATGACGGCCTGCAGAATCACGGCCTGGATCTCGGCCGGGTCGGTGACCTGGTAGCCCCCGCCGCCGGTGACCTTCGCTATCTCGTTCACCTCTTCGCGGTCGGCCTCGGGGCCGACCGCGATGGCGAGGATCGGCACCGGACGTTCCGGGTCGGCGATCCGCTTCAGTTCCGCGACCAGGGCACTGCGGGAGATGGAGCGGGTGTCCTGGTTCGAGCCGTCGGTGAGGATCACCACAGCGTTGAACTTGCCCTTCACATACGTTGCCTGAGCATCCTTGTACGCGGCCAGAGTGGTGTCGTACAGACCGGTCGCGCCGCCTGGTACCGGCTGCAGCGCGGAGAAGGCCGCGGCGAGCCTCTCGCGGTGGGTGCCGCCGCCCTTCGCAGGGTCCCCGAGTCGGCCCGTCGGCACCAGCCTGCGGTAGTCCTTGTCGCCGTCGAGTGCGGTGGCGAACTCCCAGAGCCCGATCTCGTCGTTCGGGGTGAACTGTTTGAGGGCCTGGATCAGGGACGCCTTCGTGACGTCCATCCGGGACTGGTTGCGCCCCGGCACGATCGTGGCCATCGAACCCGAGGCATCGACGACCGTCGTCAGCCGGGCGCTCTGCACCGTGATCGTCCACATGCCGAGTGTCTGCTGGAGCGCCTCGGCGGACGGCGCTGCGGCGGCCGCGGTGGCGTACGGCTGGGGCTTCCTGCCGCCCGCCGATGCCACCACCGACTCCCCGGCCGTCCCGTCGACGTTTCTGAAGCCGTGCTCCTTCAGAATGGTTTGCGCGCCCGGCTCACTCAGCAGTGTCATGAACCGCAGGGCCGCCCGGCCCTCGGAGGTGCTCATCCTGGTCTCGTCCACCAGCGTGTACGGATAGTCGAGCAGCGGGGTGCCGTCCTTGGGGTAGAAGAGATCGAGCCTTCCACCGTTGGTCGACTCCGCGTTGTGGGCGAACGCGGCCTGCTCGGAGAGGAGCACCGCCTGGTTGCGCTCCGGGTTCCCCTGCTCGGCGCCCGAATCGCCCTGCGTCAGCGTTTCGAGCACCTGGGTGTCACCGCCCGACATGCGCTGTGCCAGCAGCTTGGCGGTTGCCGCGACCCTGGTGTCGCTGTTGCCGCCCTGCTTCTCGGAGGAAGCGCCGATGCTGGAGAGCGCGAGCAGACCGGTTGCACTGCGTGCCGGGTCGGCCGCGCCGAGACGCACCTTGTCCGAGTCCATGGCCGCGGTCGTCAGCTCGGCCCAGGAGTACTTCTTCTTCGGCCAGCCGAGGCTCTTCGCCGCCGACGGCACCATGGCCAGGGTGACGGGGGAGGTGGCGACGGAATCGCCGGGTGTGATCGGGATGCCGTCACCGGAGCCCTTGGCCCGGTCGAGCCAGAGGTCGGAGTCTGGCAGCCAGATCTGGTAGTCCGGGGTACGGGTGCCGGAGGAGAGAGCGTCGGCGACCTTGTAGGAATCGCGGGCCACCACCTGCACATACAGACAGCGGCCGTTGGATCTCAGGTCGTCCTTGCGCGCCTTGTCGGCGACGGCACGCACGGCGGGGGCGATGTCCGGTGAGGCCACCATGGAAAGACGTACGGCGGAGTCCTCGCAGGACTTCGAGAACGACAGCAGATCGCCCTGCACCGCGACTGCCGTTCCCGCCGCCATCGCGAGGACGAGCATGGTCGCGATCGCTACGGTCCGCCGACGGCGCGGCGGCAGACCGTCCCCGCTTCCATCGGTCGCGTAGTCGTCGGGCAAGCTGTGACGTCCCATGACGGTGGTGCCCCTCCTTGAGGATGAACAAGGAAAAGGGGGACCACACCATCGCCAATGGTGGTTGTCCCCCGGCCTGTCGCGCATGATCTTCGTACCTGCATTCGAGACCTTAGCGGGACGGGGAGCGGGATGGGGCGTGAATGCACAACTCAAGGCAGGTGTACAGGTGGAGGCGGGGCACGTGGCTGAATCTTTCCCCCAAGAGGCTGTGTCGCGACGGATCTTGCGGTCCGAAACAGTGCTGGTGCTGGCTCTCTCATTGGGTGCCAGCGGGGTGTCTGCCCTGATCAGTTTTGTCGGATCACTGACGAAACCAGGGGGTTTGAAGCAGCAGGCCGCGATGCTCAACAGCTCGTACGCACCAGGGCGTCCATGGCTGGATCTTGCCTGGCAGCTCTTCGGAATCGCGACGGCTCTGGTGCCCGTCGCCCTCGTCGCGCATCTGTTGATGAGGGAGGGGACCGGCCTGCGTGCCATCGGTTTCGACCGGACCAGACCATGGCCGGACCTGGGGCGCGGCGCGATGGTCGCGGCGGGTATCGGAAGCGCCGGGCTCGCCTTCTATCTGGTGGCGCGGGCAGCCGGTTTCAATCTGACCGTGGTCCCGGAATCACTGCCCGATGTGTGGTGGAAATTCCCTGTCCTGATCCTTTCCGCGCTTCAGAACTCCGTGGTGGAGGAAGTGATCGTCGTCGGGTATCTGCTGTACAGACTCGGGCAGTTGGGGTGGACGCCGATGGCGGCCCTGGTGGCGAGTTCGGTGCTGCGGGGCTCGTACCACCTGTATCAGGGCATCGGCGGCTTCATCGGCAACATGGTGATGGGTGTTGTCTTTGTGCTGCTGTACCGGCGCTGGGGCCGGGTCGGTCCGCTGGTCGCGGCGCATGCGCTACTCGACATCGGGGCATTTGTCGGATATGCCCTCCTTGCGGGGAAGGTGGGGTGGCTGCCCACACCGTGAGTGGGGTGGGACGTCGTTGGGTGTTGTTCACCGACGGGGGCGTACGGCAGTTGGTCGGTGGGTGGTGTTCAGCGCAGAGGGCGTACGGGAATGGTCCGTATGCCCTCTGCGGTGCCGTCGGAAGGCGTCAGAGCGCCGTGAGCAGTTCGCCGTCGATGACCGTCACGGCGTTGCCGGTCAGCAGGGTGCGGTCGCCGCGCAGCGCGGTGCGGACCAGACCGGAACGGGCGGAGGCCTGTAGTCCGGTCAGTTCGTCACGTTTGAAGCGGGCCGACCAGAAGGGGGCCAGCGCGGTGTGAGCGCTGCCGGTCACCGGGTCCTCGTCGATCCCTACGCGTGGGAAGAAGCCGCGGGAGACGAAGTCGTAGCCGCGGGCAGGGTCCTCGGCGGCGGCTGTGGCGATGATGCCCCGTCGGGAGAGTCGGGTCAGTGCGGCGAGATCCGGGGTCAGTCCTCGTACGGTCGCCTCGTCGGCCAGTTCGACGACCAGGTCGCCGATGTGAGGGCCGGTGTCGTGCACGGAGAGCGGTTCCGCGCCAAGGGCGACGGCCAGCCCGACCGGGGCGATCTCCGGTGTCAGTGGGGCTGTGGGGAAGTCGAGCGTGACCGTGCCGTCGGGGTGGGCGGTCGCGGTGAGGATGCCGCACCGCGCCGCGAAACGCACCGTGCCGCTCGCCGCCTGGGTGGTGTGCAGGACGTGCGCGGTCGCGAGGGTGGCATGCCCGCACATGTCGACCTCGGTGGTCGGGGTGAACCAGCGCAATGCCCAGTCCGCGTCGCCGCCCGGCGGCAGCGGGTGGGCGAAGGCGGTTTCGGAGAGGTTCAGCTCCATGGCGATCCGCTGGAGCTGTTCATCGTCGGCAAAGGCGTCGGAGTCCAGCAGCAGGACTCCCGCAGGGTTGCCGGTGAAGGGGCGGTCGGTGAACGTATCGACGATTCGGATCCTCATTCCGTGACCGTACGTGCGGTGGAAAGCCGCAGACCAAGGCCAATTCCGTGTCGCTGGACCGAAAGCCCCGGACGGTGACAAGGACTTCGACCGTCTGCCACCGATTCCGGGTGCTGCTCTGTTCGTCAGGCCGTGAGCGCCGGGCTCGATGCGGCGGACCGTGGGTGTCAGAGGCGGGCGGTACGTTTCGCACATTGGACCGAGGAGGCCCCATGGCGACCAGGTGGAGTTTGACGATCGACTGCGCACACCCGGCGAAGTTGGCCGAGTTCTGGGCGCTGGCACTGGGCTGTACGGCAAAGCCTGCGCCGGCAGGGTTCGGGAGCTGGGAGGAATGGTTTGCGCGTCATGAGATCCCGCAGGACGAGTGGGATCAGGGCGCCTACCTCTGCGATCCGGACGGGGTGGGCCCCGGTCTGTCCTTCCTGCAAGTGCCGGAGTCGAAGGTGGTGAAGAACCGACTGCACCTGGACGTGCAGGTCGGTGGCGGTCGTGACAGGCCCTGGGAGGAGCGATGGCCGCATGTGGTCAAGGCGGTGGAGCAGCTGACTGCTGCGGGTGCAACCGTGATCCGCGTGGACGAACTGCAGGGCAGGCCCGATCATGTGGTGATGGCCGACCCGGAAGGCAACGAGTTCTGCCTGGTCTGACAGCGGCCTTCGCTCTGTTGCGGATGCTGAGTACGCTGGAGTGCAGAAGTCCCGTCGGAGCTTGCGGTGGTGTCGCGGAAGGTACCGAAGTGGTTCCGGCCGCAGATCTTGCGTACTGGCCCCGCTCTTGACCGCTGCCGCCACTTAGCCCCCCGGGGGTGAGTCGCCTACCGGCCGCGCCGGGAGGCGATCGCGGTCGAGACCGCGAGTGCGACGCACAGCGGCGAATGAGCGAGCCGGTCAAGACGCCGGAAGCGGGCCGAGACCGATCCCGGGGACAGCAGGTCGGTCCGCCCCGAGAGCCCGGCCACGCCGAGCACGGCCGCGACGCCGGCCGTGCCGATGTAGTTAGTCGTCTGCACCCGCGCTGACCTGCGTGGACTGGATTGGGTGAGACGCAGGGACTCGGTTGGTTGAGACAAATCTCGAGGGGCGAGGCCGGAACGGGCTGAGTGCTGTCACGTCTCAAGTCGGGCTGCCGCTGTACTGGTCTGGCCTTCACGCTCTGGCGCTGGGGACTCCCAAGCCGTCCATGTAGTCGCGGACTCGCGTGATCAGTCCGTTGCGGACGTGGAGTATCAGGAGACCGGGGACGGTGAACGTGGTGGCTTTGGTCGTCAGTGTTCCCACCACGACATGCTCGGCGATGATCACTTCCGGATCGGCCGTCTCGTAGGCCGCGACCCTCCTGACTTCCCGCACCTGGGCGGGGCTGGCGCCCCAGGCCGCCCGGTATCCCGCGCGCACGGCCTCGCGCCCCTCGAAGCGCGGGGGGAAACCGGGAGAGGTGAACGGGAACTCGTGCACCGCGTCCATGGCGTAGAGATCAGCGAGATCGTCTGGGGACTTGTCGAGCATGGCCTGGTAGTAGCAGGTCAGCACCTCGTGAGGGGTGCGAACAATAGGTGTATCCAGATGCGACACGGGGGTCATTCCATTCGCTCAACACTTGTTGACTCACTCACCGTAGGGTCGGTCGGAAATTCGGTCAACGGTTGTAGAGTGAATTGGTGTCCTCTCCTCGCCAGTCCCGTGCCGACCGTCGCCGAGCAACCGAGGTACGCATCCTCGACAGCGCCCGCGAGCTGTTCGCCGAGAAGGGATTCGAGCGCACCACCATTCGCGCTGTGGCGGCTGCGGCGAGCGTCGATCCGGCGCTGGTCATGCAGTACTTCGGCTCGAAGCGGGAGCTGTTCAGCCAGGCCGTGCAGGCGCTCCCCGCGCCGCTGACGGCCACTGATACCGAGGCGCTCGCCGATCAGTTGCTGGCCTCGCTCGGTCTCAAGCTCGGCGGTCTTCCCGAAGGCACGCTGGCGGTGATGCGGTCCATGCTCACCGACCAGGCAGCAGCCGATCACGTCCGTGTCGCCCTTGGTCGGCAGATCGACAGCGTCGGTGCCGTCCTGCCCGCTGCCGAGGATCCCGAACTGCGCGCCGCACTGGTTGTCACCACGTTGCTCGGCGTCACCATCGGTCACCAGCTCCTCGGCCTGGCCTCGCTTCGTGAGGCCCCTGTTGATCGCATCGCCGCGTTGCTCCGTCCGGCCATCAAAGCCTTGGCAGGACCGCCGGCGTGAACGCGACGCCGCTTGATGCCCGGTGAGTGGAGCGCAGCTTCCGCGATCCGTAAGTGCGGGCAGGTCGTACTCCGGCTCAGCAGCGGTAGTAGGGGTAGAAGGGGCTCCGCCGTGTTTCCGTGTCGGCGACAGCTTCATCGGGCTGGCGCGGTGGCGGGATGGTTTCGCGAGGGAAGAACGCGTCGTAGATCCTCGGGCTTCGGTGGAAGGCGGCGAACTTGTGGGTGGAGAAATGCTGCTCAACCCATTGGATCAGGGGGTCCTTGCGGTCCTTGGGGACGTAGCCGAGAAGGATGTTGCGGACGGTGATCTACTCGGCGAGCCAGGTGACGTGACCGGTGGCGACGGCGCGGTGTTCCCACTCCTGGCCAGCGAGAAGTCCGGCGAGTGTCACGACTTGAGGATGGAAGACCACCGTGAGCGTCAGGTCGGGAGAGGGGGCTGTCCCAGTGTCGTCGTTGAGGATGTGGCGTGCAGTGTCGAGAAGATCGAACGGGTCGGCGCTCTGTTGCGGCCAAGTGAAGTAGATCTTGCGCGCATCCGGATAGGCGTTGCGAACCCAGCGGCGGCCGTGACGGGCCACCAGGTTTCGGTGGTGTCTCTGGGCTCGTAGCGTGTCGGGGAGCCTGCTGATGTCGACTTGCTCGTCGGCGGTGGTGAGGCCGTCCCCGATCCAGAGGTGGTGGCGGAGACGGATGTTGTGGTCGTGAGTGGTCCAGCAGGTCACGGGCATGGTGATCCCCGCGGCGTATCTGCAACGGCGGCAGGCGGGACGCTGGATGGCGGTGCGCAAGGCTGAGCGAGGACGGCCGATGGTGCCGGGTTTGTCGACGGCGTCGGCGTCGAGGAATTCGGGCAGGGCCAGTTCCAGGGCGCGTCGGCGGACTCCGGCAGCGGCGGCGAGGGGCTCCAGGAGGGTGTTGACCGGGGTCTTCTTGGTGCGGCGGATTTTCAGGAGGGGCAGCAGTTGGTCGGCGGCGGCAACCCGGTGAAGGAAGGAGTCCAGGGTCTCGTTGTGAAACAGGGGGACGGTGTGGGGAAGCGGTGGTCGCAGTGGCATCAGGCGTCGCGTTTGCGCAGAGGGCGGGAGGCTGGACGGGCTCTGAGCCGTTCGCGGTCGGCCGCAGCGCGGCAGATTCCTGAGCACCACTTCGGCGCGTGCCTGCCTCCGCGCGAGGGGCCCGTCTTCAGCTGTAACTGTCGGCCGCACTGTCCGCACTCGCTCTTGGCCCAGTGCTCCTCGTAGGAGGCTTGACTGCAAGGTTCGCAGCACCAGCGAAACGGGCGGCTGCGCTGGACAACAGTGCCGCAGTGGGCGCAGGGCGCGATGTGGAGGGCGTGCCGACGGGCGCCCTGGAGCGAGAGCGGAACGCGTTTCCGTCGGGCGATCACCCGGGGTGCGCGACTCCCGCGCCGATCAGTGGATCACCGTGTTCTGGAAGCACCTGCACCGTGTCGGTGTCCCCTTCGGTGAGCTGGCCTGGGACCACGCTCGCGCCCAGGTCCCCGGCGGCACCGAGGAACAGATCGCGGATGCGGCCGCAGCGCTGCTGCGGCGGGCCCACGACGGTCCCGCCGCGGAACAGGACCGTCCGGCCAAGCGTTCGCGGCGCGACCGCCGGGTTGCCGCTCGTACTCGGGCCACCTCGACCGACCGCCCGGTCCCCGATGCGCCCGCCAGCGAGCCCGAAGGCAACGGCGAGTCGGGGTCCCGTGACCGCGGCCAATTTGTCGATGTGGGGAGGGCCGAAGGAGGCCGCAGCGCAGAGGTGGGCGACGGCGGCTCAACCTCGGCGCTTTCCTCCCGGTCGGACAGGATCTGTTTGGTCCGTCAGATGATGAAGCCGAGGTCTTGCCGCGCGGCGGACGAAGTAGTCCGGGGCGTGCCGACGCTCCCGCTCGCCGTCATGCCAGTGCAGCCAGAACGGTTGCGAGCCGCTCCCCACCACGCTCGGGTCGAAGTCCATCAACAGCAGCCGGTCCCGCTCCAGCCACGACTCGAAGCCGACGTGCCGCCCGGTCGTCGCCGCCCAGTACCAGCCCGGGAAGTGACTCTCACCGCGCGACCAGCGGAACGTGCGTACCGGATCGACCTCCTCGAACCGGCTCGTCACACAGTCCCGCAGCGGACGCCGACGACGCCCGTGTACCGCGTCGACGTACGACAACTCGATGCACGGCCCTGCCTGATCCACCCCAACCGGTACAGCCATCCAGCACCCCCAGCGCAGTCAGCGGCGCGACTAGGTTCGCCGAGACAGGAGCCCGAACTACTCGGTTCGTTGAGAAAATGACTCGATTGAGTGAGACGGGACACCGGAACCTCTCGCCCAATGACCTGTGACAGGGAAGATGGGCCGTTTGCCACTGAAGTTGGGCCAACGCCATTTTGTGACAGCGAAGTTGGGCCGGTAGGAGATTGGGCAGGCGGGGGATGCGGTGGGGGCGTTAGCCCGAGCGGTCGATCAGTCTGCGCTCACAGCCTTTGAGCTGGACTTCTCTCTCGATGGGGTACGTAAGCGCCGTTTGTTGCAGACGAGCTGGGACGTGCGGTTCGAGACAGTGGAGCCGGTCCGCAGTTTCTCCTGGCGCAAGTACGGCCGGGGCTTCGCAGGCTGGTACTACTCGGTGACCGCACGAGATCACGTTGGCTACGAGTCGTGGCTGGAGAGAGACCGGCTGGTTTTGCTGGACCGGGACCCGCAGGTCACCGCTATCGCCTCGCAGCCCTTCTGGCTGCACTGGCACGACGGGGTGCGAAAGCGCAGACACGCTCCCGACTACTTTGTCCGGCTCGCCGACGGACGCGCCCGTGTCGTCGATGTCCGTGCTGAGGACGACCTGGACGACGACACCTGGGAGTCGTTTACCGCGACCGAGCATGCTTGCCGGGCGGTCGGCTGGCTGGGGCGGCCCGATCCGGTGTTCATGGCGAACATCCGTTGGCTTTCCCGCTACCGACGCACGCGTTGCGGCCGGCCTCAAGCGGTGGCCGACCGGTTGCTCGACGTGTTCCGTGAGCCCAAAGCCTTGTGGGAGGGTGCCGGTTCGGTCGGGGACCGGTTGCAGGTCCTGCCAGTGCTCTTCCATCTGCTGTGGTCCGGCGCCTTGGAAACAGACCTGGTGGGCGGCTTGATGCAGACCGACAGCCTGGTCTGGACGGAGGGAAACCGTTGAGCTTGCTGAGGCGGCCGCCGGTTTTGGCGGTCGGTCACAAGATCCGCTTCGAGAGCCAGGCCCGGCGGGTTCTCGAGGTCACCGCCCGGGCTGCGGTGGTGGAGGACGCGGAGGCTGAGCACCGGGTGGTCGCCCTGATCGACCTGTTCGAAGCAGCGGATTTCGAGGTCCTGTTCCAGCCTGAGCGGATGCCGCTGCCGACGGTCGGACTACTGGAAGCGTTCCCGCCCGAAGTCGTGAAGCAGGCTCTTTGGTGGGAGGGGCACATCCTGGAGGTCATCCGCGGGCTTGCTCCGGACGCTGAGCCGGGTTCGCGTCCGCGGCCGGGCTACGGGCCGGGCTCGTCGGTGACGTCGCGACAGCGGACGAAGGCAGCCGAGCTGACGGCTGCCGGCCACGATGTCGCGGCCAAGACGATCGGCAACCGGCGTCGCCGCTACCAGGAACAGGGCTTGGTCGGGCTGGCCGACCACCGGCCGGTCCGCAAGCGCACAGAGTTCGGCTCGGTGCCCGAACCGGTCGTCGAAGCGATGCGGAAGGCGATCAAGGAAGGAGTCGACACTTCGACCCGCAACGGGGCCTACCTGATATGGCGGACCGGGGAGATCCTGCGGGAATCGGACGATGAGCAGGTCGAGTTGCCGACCGAGCGGACGCTCTACCGGCTGCTGGCGAAGTTGACGAAGGGCACCCACGCGACGGGTTCGGCGGTCACGCGCCGTTCGAAGGCCCACGGGGCGGCGGCCCCGTTCGGAGGGCTGACGGTGTCGGTTCCCGGCGAGGTCATGCAGATGGACTCCACCCCGATGGACGTGCTGGTCCGTCTCGACAATGGGGTGGTCGGCAAGGTCGAGCTCACGGGCATGATCGACGTCGGGACCAGGACGTTGTCGGCGGCGGTTCTGCGGCCGACGACGAAGTCGGTGGACGCGAGCCTGCTGCTGGCCCGCACGGTCACCCCCGAGCTGATGCGGCCGGGCTGGGTCGACGCGCTGAAGATGTCCCGGTCGGTGTTGCCGCACCGCAGGCTGCTGTCTCTGGACGAACGCCTTGAGCATGCGGCGGCCAAGCCGGTCATCGTCCCTGAGACGATTGTCTGCGACCACGGCAAGGTGTTCATCTCCCGCAATTTCCGGTCCTCATGCCGGTTCCTGGAGATCGACTTCCAGCCCACCCACAAGGGCTCGCCTTTCCAGAAGGGGCACATCGAGAAGATGCTGGGCTCGGTGGCCACGATGTTCGCCCAGTTCCTGACGGGATACACCGGTCGCAATACCGACCACCGCGGACGGCACCCCGAGCGCGAGAACCTGTGGTCGCTGCCCGAATTGCAGGACCTGCTGGACGAATGGGTCGTCGCCAAGTGGCAGAACCGCCCCCACGAGGGCCTTCGTGACCCTGACCATCCCGGGCGGCTGTTCACCCCGAACCAGAAGTACGCCGCCCTGGTCGAGGCATGCGGCTACGTTCCGGTCGCGTTGAGCGGGCAGGACTATGTGGAACTGCTGCCCGCGGCCTGGCGGGCCGTCAATCCTTATGGAATCCGGATCAACAATCGGACCTACGACAGCCCCGGACTGGGGCTGATGCGCCTGTGCGACTCCGGTGTCACCGCGAAGCGCGGGCTCTGGGAGGTCCACCGCGACCCCTACGACGTCTCCTACGTCTGGGTACGTGACCACCGCGGCGACGGCGGCTGGGTCCAGGCGACCTGGAAGTACCTGAAGCGGGCCCCGGTCCCGTTCGGCGATCTGGCCTGGGACCACGTCAGACATCAACTGCCCAAGGCCACCGAGGAAGAACTTGCCCAGGCCGCCGCCGACCTGCTGACCCGAGCACACGCCGGCCCCGACCGGCCGGCCGCCAAGAAAAAGCCCAGGTCAGCGAAGGCGGCCAAGGCCGAGCGACAGGTCGCCGCCCGCACGAAAGCTGCCCTGCCCACCATCTCCTCCCCGCCACCAAAGCCGCCGCAGGAACCTGAGGTTGAAGCACCTGTCGAGGAAGACGATCTCGCCGAGGTGATCCCGCTGGGACTGTTCGATCCGCTCGAAGCCCCCTGGAGGCGACCGTGACCGCGCTGCTTGCCGACGGTCCGGACACGGACTTCGGACGGCAGCTGACGACTCTGCCCGGCTGGCGCCAGTTCGTCGGTGCCTGCCTGAGCCGGCCCATGGCGGTGCTGACGAAGGCCGAGTACGAGGCGCTGGAGGCCGAAGGTCGGGATGCCTACGACGACGACCGGCTCGATCATCATGCCCGTCTCCAGGTGGTCGCCACCTCCACGGTTCGCTCCACCGTCACCTGCGGGCGCCGTCTGATCATTCTCAACCGCGGGGCGATCAGTGCTCGCCGCGGCCTGATCGTCTCCGGACCGGCCAACACCGGCAAGACCATTGCTCTCACCCAACTCGGGCTGGCTCACGAGTTACAGGACCGCCGTCGGCACCCGGGAGGGGACGACCGCATCCCGGTCATCTACATCACCGTCCCGCCGGCCGCGACACCCCGCATGATCGCTGCCGGGTTCGCCCGCTTCCTGGGCCTGCCCGTCCTGCGGAGTTCGAACATCACGGACCTCACCGAGGCGGTCGTCGGCGTCTGCACCAAAGCCCGGACCGGTCTGATCCTGGTGGACTTTACCGACCGCCCGTAGTCCTGCCCGTGATGTCCGTCTGGGACTGTGACCAGCACGTCCTGGGCTTGTTTACCGACCGTGTCCGGGGCGTCTGTCATGTTCTGGAGTCGGTACGGAGGACAAGTGGTACGGCACGTCGTGGTCGGGGACCTGAGGGTCCAGCGGATCGAGCGGAAGGACGGGCGGTGGTCGTGGACGATCGTCTGGCCCGAGGGAACGCTGCACGCGGAGGCGGACCGGTTCCTACGTGAGCACGAGGGCTCGGGCACGCAGAAGACCTATGCGTACTACCTGGTGGATCACCTGCGGTGGCTGGAGCGCGAGTGCCTGGCCTTCGACACGGTCCAACTGCGGGACCTGGAACGGTACATGGGCATCGTGGGCGCCGAGGTCCGCATGCCGCTCGGCGAGCCGTGGCGGGTCGGCAAGCGCCCCTACGGACGGTCCGCGCTGTCGACCGCGGCGGCTTGTCTGAAGGGCTTCTACCTACACCAAGCCTCCCTCGGCGTGAATGGAGAACTCGGCAAGAAGCTCGACATATCCCGGCTGCCGTCGCGGATGGACCGGCGCCGTTCCTTCCTTGGACACGTGAAGAACACGCTGCCCACCAATCCGCTCGCACCCTCGGGGCCGCACCGTCGCCATCCGAAGATGCTCCCGGACGGCGCGAGAGGGAAGCTGCTGACCACGGTGAACGCCGCCCGGGACCGGCTGGTCGTCGACTGGCTCGCGGACGGCGGCCTGCGGATCGGTGAGCTTTGCGGGCTTCACCTCGTCGACCTGCACCTGCGTGAGAACGCGGCCTGCGGCGAGTGCCGCACCCCGCACCTGCATGTCTGTCACCGCCCGGGCAACCCGAACCGGGCCGAGGCCAAGACCAAGCACCCGTGGCGGGTCGAGCGCGGCACGGTCACCGGCGGGCTGATCAAGCGGGTCAGTCCGGCGATGGTGCACTCCTACTTCGAGTACCTCACCACCGAGTACCCGCGCGGCGCCGGGCACGGCATGCTCCTGGTCCAGCTGCACGGCGCCGATGCCGGACAGCCGTGGGCGCCGGTCGGGGCCCGGCGGATGCTCGGCCGGGCCGGGAAACGTGCCGGGCTGGGGCTGGTGAAACCCCATGCCTTCCGGCACAGCTTCACGAGCGCGGTTCTCGACGCCGCTGACGGCAACCTGCTGATCGCCCGGGACGCCGGCGGGTGGGCGTCGGCCGCGATAGTCGACGAGGTCTATGGGCACGTCGACGTTCACGATCCGCAGTTCGACGCCGCACTGCGCGCGGTCTGGGGTGAGGGATGATGCGGCGGCAGGAGTACCTTCGACCGCTGTTCGATGAGCGTCCGGACCGGGTTGGGCGCGACCGGCTGGAGATCCTGACCGCGCTGATCGGCGGGCCGTCCTTCGATCCGATCTACCGGCCCGACATCATCGAGATCCCGCGCGGCCACGCGATCTACCGGTGGGAGTGCGTCGTCGCCGGCTGCGAACGCACCCGGACGGGCGGGTCGGACCTGTGCTCGGAGCATCAGCGGCAATGGGCCGACGACCGCGAGCACGGCGTGGGCAAGGCCGCCTACGTGGCTGCCGCCCAAGGGCTGGAGCGTCACGTCGGAGCGGAAGAGAGCATCTGCCGGATCTGCCCTGAACGGCCCGCGGCACACAGCGACCTGCGGCTTTGCCAGCGGCATCTGAGTCGGTGGGCGATGCGCAAGAAGGAAGGAGACGACAGCGACACCTTCGACGCCTGGGTGAGCGGCGAACAGCCATGCCCTGGCTACGGACCCTGTGACGCAATGGTCTGTCCGAATCTGGCCGACTCCCCTCTGGGGCTGTGCTCGTGGCACGGCAGCCGCTACCGGCGCGACGCCAGGCCCGGTGGCGCCGCGATGCCGGACAGCTGGTGGCAGCGATACGAGAAGTTCGGGAGGACGGTCCCGATCGAGTACGGCGACCAGGCGGAGTTCCGACGCTGGTGCGCTGCCGTTCCCGCGCATCCGTGGCCGGGGCAGATCAACCTGCGCGGGCTACGGCCCCTGGTGCGGGCCGAGATCCAGTGGGGGCTGTTCGTCCACACCCGCCGGGCCCGGCCCAGCCGGTGGGATCTGGGCTGGATCCGGTCACTGGTGACCACCTGCCGCACGCTGGAAGTGAACTCGCTGATCGACTTCGAGTTCGGGGCCGGCGGTTCTGCCGCCTTCACCGGAGCGATCGCCAAGGAGATCCTGCACGAGCTGCGGTTGGTCTACTTCACCCCGTAGGAGGCCAAGGACGCCGGTTTCCTGGAGACCGAGCACTTCGGGGTGCTGTTCCCGCACCGGATGAGCCACATCGACCTGCTGAACGCCGAGGACGCCCTCAAAGCCGCCCACACCGAGATCCTCGCCCAGCGGGAACACATCGGCGAACTCCTGGGTCAGATACGCGACTTGGAAGCCGAATGGACCCAGGAAGCGATCCAGCGGATCACCACCGAGAACACCACACTCAAACAACGCGTCCGCCAGCTCACCACCGATAACCGCGCCCTCGACGAACGACTCAAGGCCGCCCGCTCCAACCTCCGCTTCCAAGACCGCCGCATGGCCGACCTCGAAGCCCAGATCACCGACCCGGCTTCAACGGTCTGATCCCGTCCGGCTATGACCCGCAGATGTCAGTGGTGCGGGCCATACTCGTGCTGCGGCGCCGCCCGGGCACCGCAGCACGAGGGGAGCGACATGGCTGAGGTGCTGATTTTCCACCACGGACACGGGCTGACCGACGGCGTCCGTGAGTTCGCCGAGCAGCTGCGACGGGCCGGACACACCGTTCACGTCCCGGACTTGTTCGAGGGGCAGATATTCGACAGCCTCGAGGAGGGCATGGGTTACGCCCAGGGCGCCGGGTTCGGCACGGTCATCGCGCGCGGAACCGCCGCCGCCGAGGGGCTGCCTGCGGAACTCGTCTACCTCGGGTTCTCGCTCGGCGTCCTGCCGGCGCAGAAGCTGGCCCAAACCCGCCCCGGCGCAAAGGGTGCGCTGCTGCTGGAGGCATGCGTCCCAGTCGCGGAGTACGGCGGCGCCTGGCCCCACGACGTCCCGGTCCAGGTCCACGGCATGGACACGGATCCATTCTTCGCCGGGGAGGGCGACGTGGACGCAGCCCGGGCACTCGTCGAGACGGCGGCGGACGCCGAACTGTTCCTCTACCCCGGCGACAGGCACCTGTTCACCGACAGCAGCCTGCCGTCGCACGACGAACATGCCGCAGCGCAGGCCGCCAATCGCGTGCTGGACTTCCTCGACCGCATCAAATAGCCCGGCATTTCGGCGAGGACTACCAAGGCCAAAGGCAGCCCGCTCCAACCTCCGCTTCCAAGACCGGCGCGTCGCCGACCTCGAAGCTCGCCTCACCGCCCCGGGATCAGCGACGTGGTCCTGCCTCGCTGACCACCTCACGGCCCGTCCACGTCCCGGTGGACGGGCCGTGCCATAGACGTCCCAGGCGAGTTACAGCAATGGACCCAACTCCCCGTCGCGGACATGTAGTCTATGAATCGTCGCAGTTCAGAGCCGGTTCATGAGCTCCTGCGGTCGGTAAAGTCGACGAGATCCACAACATCTCCCTGATGACCCGCCACGGAGCGGAGGCATCGGACACGCTGAAGTACTTCTCCGAACGCATCCCGGCGACCTTCGCCTACGCAGGCATCGACATCGAGGACAGCAGCCTGCTGTCCGGCACCCGGGGAGACCAGATCGCCGCCCGTTTCACCTCCCTGGCCACCCACCCCTTCCCCTACAACACCGAGTGGAAGGCCCTGGTTGCTCAGATGGAGGCCAACCTCGTGCTGCACGAGCACAAACCCGGCACCCTGACCCGCCTGGACCGCTTCATCCACACCCGCACCGGCGGCATGATCGGCACCCTCTCCCACCAGATCCGCGGAGCCGCCGTCGACGCCATCCTCGGCCGCACCGAGAAGATCAACAAAGCAGGTCTGCTGGCGGTCGACCTGGACATCGCCTCCCGCCGCAAGCGCCCGGACACGGACCGGTGACTTCGTCGACCGGGCACAGCCACGTCGCGCGGCTGCCGTTCCAGGTCCGGCCGAAAAGCGGTGAAGGGGCCCGCACGTTCATCACCCGGCTCGCCCAAGCGAACTGTCTTCCGCCCGCTTACCTGCGGAAATACCTCGCCGAGTCATCCATGCACCGCGGTCTTCCGAGCTGGGAACGGCTCGCCGCAGCCGCTGGACGCGACCCCGGCGAACTACGGCAGATCCTGGAGACCATCCAGTGCGAGGAATGCGGCGCCCCGATGCGGCCGATGGCGGGCTTCGGAGTCAAGCCCCTCACCTGCTCGAGATCCTGTCGGCAGAAGCGATACCGCCGGCGCATCCCAGCCGCAGAGTTGACGAAAGTCCCCTGCCGGGCCTGTGGACGAGCGATGAGGTTCCGGCTCGGACAGCGCCGCTACATGTGCTCATCGCACTGCCGTCGAGTCGCCTTCCAGTTCCGCCAGCGAGGCGAACCACTGCCGAGGCCGCCCAACTCTCAAACTGCCAGCAACCCCGTCCACGAGGATCAACTCGCCACCACCATCTGCCCGGTCTGCGAAGGACCGATGAGCAGTGCCACCAGACGGAAAGCGTGCTCAAGAAGCTGCGGCGGCAGGATGGCTCACTGGACCCGCAATCCGCTGCCGCCGCCGGCGAACTGCCGTCACTGTCATCAACCACTCCTCCCCAGAGCCGACGGCCGGCTCCGGGACTGGTGCTCGATCGACTGCAGAACCGAGGACCTGCGCAGAAAGCAGAGGCTCGTCAACGCCGTCCTCTCTTCCGAGGAAGTGGACGCGCAGCTCCATCCGGCTGACCCCGAGGCCCCCGGCCTCTATGGCACGAAAACCTGCCAGGGTTGCGAGCAGCACTACCGGCCACTCCGGATCAACCCCTGGCGCTCTCGCCACTGCCTGGAACAGGAGCTGCTAAAACGCGCTGAGCAGCGGAGATGCGGGTGCTGCGGGACCTCGATGGCCCACCGCAAACCCGTCGTCGGCCGCATCTGGTGTTCTAAGCCATGCCGCGAGCGGGCACACCGCTGGGGCCAGGAGTTCCGGGAGCGAGCTCAGCTGATGGTCGCTGCCAACGGAGGCCCGGTGGAGTCACAGCAGCCCAGCACGCCGACCGCCGCGGCTGTCACCAGAGCCACCACCTCCTCAGGCAAAACCCGTGGTGCTCGGAACGATGCCTGGACCAGGAGATCATCCGCCGAGTTCACCAGCAGGAATGCGCGGCCTGCGGCGCCTCCTTGGCCCACCGAAAGCCGAGCCCCAACCGCAAGTGGTGCTCGGGCGCCTGCCAGCAAAGAGGGTTCCGCTGGCGAGCGGAACTCCGCGACCGCGCCGCTCAGGCGGACATCTCTGCCGGGCCACGATAGTTGGCACTAATCGGGCTGTGTGACCTGGGGCTCCCAACAGCCTGGCCACGCTAGTTGGCACCGTCTGGCCAAGATTCTTGGCATCTGTAATGAATTGCCACGTTTGTTGGCGCCGGCGCCATGGTTCAGCGCGGCAGCGAGGCCGGCGCGCATGGGGTTGCAACGGCGACAGTCTCGTCGCTTGGTTCCTTGCCGCTTTCACGTGACCTTCGGCGATTTCTACTGACCATCCAGTCGCCTGGTCACTGTGTCGAGTGTCGGCCAAGGAGGACCCTCGCGCAGCAAGCGCAGGAATTCCTCTCCGAATCGCCTCCCATTCGGAAACTGGTCGCCAAGCTCCCAACGCCACGCGGCGACCATCGCGATAACGAGCTGCCGACACTCGTCCAGCAGCCCTTGGTCAACGCTTGGGTAGTGCTCGCAGACCGCCTCGGGAACATGGGCGAGATCGAACTCGACGGGTCCACGGCAGCACGTCTCAAGGTCGATGAACAACGGGCCGTTCTTCGTGCTGAGCACATTGCCTGGATGCGGCTCGCCGTGGAGCAGCTGTTCCACGGCGCCGCGGTCGTCGATCGCTCGTCGCAGGCTTGCCAGCCTGCCGCTGAGGAACACGCGGTCCGCGTCGGTGAGCTCCGGCGAGCGATCCGGGTCGGCGACAACTTCTTCCGCCTCCGTGATCCGGTCCGTGAACCTCGGGCTCGGCACATCGACCTTGCGCATGCCGGCGTGCAGCTGCTCCAGCGCCTTGGCGTAGTCGACTGGTGAGGTGTGAGGTGTCACGGGCTCGTAGTAGGTCCACAGCGTCACTGCGAAGCCATCGCGCGTGTACACACGCGGGTCCGCCCGAGGCTCCAAGGGACACACCGGGCATCCGACCTCGGTGAGCCGCTGAGCGAGATCGACTTCGAACTGTGCAACCTCTTGTCCCACAGGGGCGACCCGGGCAAAGACGTCGCATGGCGTCAGCCGCAGTGCCAGCTTGTTCGAGTTGTGGAGAACGATTGCATCGTTGGCTGGCAGGTCGAGCGATGCGGCGACCGAAGTCGCAGCCGCGATCGCACGCGTGACGTCGGTCATATCCACCCTCGAATCTTGGCACAGATGAGCGAGGGCGATGCCAACTATCGTAGCTCGGCACAACATCGGCCCAACTTCGCTGTCACAAACCATGCAGTGACCCATCTTCGATGACACAAACGGTCATCAGTCCAACTTCGGTGGCAAGTGGCCCATTGTCCCGTCTCGAAGGATCTGGTCTCCGTCTCAAGTGACCTGGTCTGATTCGTCGTTGATCTCAGCTGGTCTGGTTCGTCATCCTGATCGCTGCACTACTCTGTCGAGCCATGAACGCGGACCGCTGGTTGGCAGACACCCGGACCTCCTACGACACGGTCGCGGTCAGCTATGCCGACCAACTACGCGAGGCTCTGGCCGGGGCGCCGTATCTTCGGTCGGCTCTGGCGCTGTTCGCCGACTTGGTGCACACCGCCGGCGGTGGGCCGGTGGCGGACGTGGGCTGCGGACCTGGACACGTCACCGCTCACCTGCACGAGCTGGGTGTGGACGCTTTCGGCATCGACCTTTCATCCGTGATGATCGACGTGGCTCGGCGTGATCACCCCCGCCTGCGGTTCGAGGTGGGCTCGATGACGGACCTCGACCTCGCCGATGCTTCAGTCGTCGGCCTGCTCGCCTTTTGGTCGTTGATTCACGTCCCCGACGAAGCAGTCCCCACGGTCTTCGGCCACTTCCGGCGCGTGTTGCGTCCCGGCGGACCACTGCTGCTCGGCTTTCACGTTGGCGACGAGTCGAGGCTGAAGACGCAGGGCTACGGCGGTCACCCGATGAACGTCCACGTTCACCGCCGCCAGCCTGACCAGGTGGCGGCTTGGCTACGCGATGCCGGGTTCACCGTCGAGGCCCAAATGCTGATCGACCCCGACGAGAGCGTTCCAGGTGCGGTCCTCTTCGCACGCCGTCAGTCCTAGGTACGTCAGCAGTCCAGTTGCAGCCGACCATGTTCAGTGAGACGGAATGCCCACCGGCTGTATCCCCTACCCCGCCGACAACAGCAGACGCCGACAGTGACCGACCATCTGCCCTTGCCCCCAAAGATCTGGGCCACCGTCTCAGATGATCTGGTTCTCGGGGTGTGTGAAGCAGGTGGTCGCTCATTGGGGTGACGCCTTCCGCATCCGGGGCATGACATCCCGCCGGGTGTCCGACGCTCAAGGTGAAGGGCGAAGGCGTCGGGGAGGTGGTCGTGGGCAAGCCTGCGGAGGCGGGGTCCGCCTGGGAGTACGCGTCGGACGTAGAGGTGGGATTCGTCAGCGTCGACGGGGTCGGGCAACTTGGATCACTGGCCCGCTACTGGGACGAGCCTTTCGAACATGCCGCCCCGGTCCGGAAGGTCATCGCGTTCAAGGGGCAGAAGAACTTCTCGGGTGATTACTGGGCGGCAACCTCGCGTGACCAGGTGGGTTACGAGTCGTGGGTGGAGCGGGACGCCGCGATGGCACTCGACTTCGACCCCGCCGTGGTCGCCTTGGCCTCTCAGCCCTTCTGCCTGGCCTGGGCGGATGACGGGAGGGATCGTGAGCACACTCCGGACTACTTCGCGCGGCTGTCCGACGGCACCGGGGTGGTGGTCGATGTCCGGCCTGAGAACCTCGTCGATGATGAGGCTGCCGAGGTTTTCGCGTTCACCGCGCGTGTCTGCGCGATGGTGGGATGGCAGTTCCGGCTGGTCGGGGACTTGGATCAGCCGTTCCGGGCGAATCTGCGCTGGCTGGCGCGCTATCGCCATCCGCGCTGCAATCGGGTGTCGGTGGCGGAGCTGTTGCGGGAGGTGTTCGTCGAACCGCAGTTGCTGTTCGCGGGGGCCGACCAAGTCGGAGACCGGATTGCGGTGTTGCCGGTGCTCTATCACCTGCTCTGGCGGCACGAACTGACGGCGGACCTGGTCTCGGGCCCACTTGGTGGCGGGACGGTCGTCCGCCGGGCGGCGAGGGGGCGGTCGTGAGGTCCGCGCGGCCGGGACGGCTGCATTTGGGAGATCGGGTCAGGTTCGAGGAACGTACGTACACGGTCGTCGGACTGACCGGAATGCGGGTTCGCCTGGCCGATATCCACGGCACGGGCATGCTTATCGACCAGGTCCATCTCCAGACGGCCGAGGACTTCGCTGTCCTCGGCGCCGGCGAGCGGGCCGCTCTGGGCTCGGCCGCGCTGCTGGACCACCTGTCTGAGAAGGTCGCGGAGCGGGCGCTGTGGTGGCAGCGCCGCTTGATCGAGATCCTGACCGGTCTGCCGCCGGATGCTCCGGTGGGGGCCGGGCCCCGGCCGGAATACGACCCGGCCTGCCGGTCGCTGGCGGAACGCGAGCGGGCCAAGGCGGCGGAACTGGCCGCGCTGGGCGAGGAGATCAGCGCGCGGACCGTCAAGCGCAAGCGGCAGCGCTACGAGGCGGGCGGTGTCGCCGCGGTGGTGGACCACCGCCTTGCCCCGCACGCTTCGCTGCTGGGCCGGGCTGATCCTCGCGTGGTGGCGGCGATGCGTCAGGTCATCGCGGAGAGTTTTCCGGCGTCCACCCGCACGATCGAGTACGCGCGTTGGCGGACCGGGCGGATTCTGGCCGCCGAGCACGGCGAGGACGTAGTGGAGATGCCGTCACGGGCCACGTTCTACCGGCTCTTTGCGAAGCTGTCCGGCGGTGTCCACGTGACCGGGTCGGCTAGCACCCGACGGTCCCTGGCCGACCAGCCGGAGGGCCCGTTCCGTTACGAGCAGGTCGCGGCCCCGGGCGAGTTGATGCAGATCGACTCCACGCCGTTGGATGTGCTGGTGCGGCTCGATGAGGGGGTGCCTGGCCGGGTCGAGCTTTGCGGCCTGGTCGATGTCGCCACCCGCACCATCGCCGCCGCGGTCGTGCGGCCCACCACCAAGTCGGTGGACGCCTCGCTGCTGCTGGCCCGTGCTCTGACCCCGGAGCCGATGCGCCGGGCTGGTCGGACGCGCTGACCATGTCCCGGTCGGTGCTGCCGCACCGCAGACTGCTGTCGTTGGACGAGCGCCTGAAGCACGCGGCGGCCCGGCCGGTGATCATCCCCGAGACCATCGTTTGCGACCGGGGCAAGGCGTTCACCTCGGAGAACTTCCGTGCCGCCTGCCGAACCCTGGAGATCAGCGCCTGACCCTGCTCAACCGGCATGCGATCGGCGCCGCAGGGGGCTGATCCTGTCCGGCCCGGCCGGCACCGGCAAGACGACCGCGCTCACCCAGTTCGGCAAGACCATCGAGGCCATCGACCGGCGTCGGCACCCCGGGGTCGACGGCCGGATCCCGGTGGTCTACGTCACCGTCCCGCCCGCCGCGACCTCACGCATGCTGGCTGTGGAGTTCGCCCGCTTCCTGGGCCTGCCCGTCACCAGCCGAGCCAACATCACCGACGTCATCGAAGCCGTCTGCGGCGTGCTCATCGACGCGAGGGTCACGTCGTGTGTGTCGACGAACTGCACAATCTCTCCCTCGCGACCCGCAACGGCGCCGAAGTCTCGGACACCTTGAAGTACTTTTCCGAGCGCATCCCGGGGACCTTCGTCTATGTCGGAGTCGACCTGGAGGCCAACGGACTGTTCGACGGCACCCGGGGACGGCAGATCGCCGGACGGTTCGGGGTCATCGAGACCGTCCCCTTCCCCCGCACCGAGGAATGGACCGGGCTGGTCACCACCCTCGAACAGGCCCTGCGACTGCACCACCACCGATCCGGAACCCTGGAAGGGCTGGCCCACTACCTCCACGACCGCACCGGCGGGATGATCGGCTCCCTGTCCCACCTCATCCGCGGCGCGGCCATCGACGCCATCCTGGACGGCAGCGAGAAGATCACCCGCAAGTCCCTGCAGAACGTGAAGCTCGACCGCGCGGCCCAGAACCGCAGAGCCTGACCGGCCTCATGAGTACCGGCGAGAACGACGACGGCCGGCTCCGGCTGCTGCCGGTCCGCCCCCGGCCAAAACCCGGAGAAAGTACGGACTCCTACGTCCGCCGTCTCGCCCGCGCCAACCACCTCAAACCCAGCTACCTGCGCGGATACCTCGTCGGCCCGCCGGACTACGGACGCGGCAAACGCCCGCGGGCCGACCGGCTCGCAGCGGTCACCGGACGCCAGCAAGACACACTGGAACGGGCACTGTCCGATCTGATGCGGCAAAAACGTACGGAACCCGATAGACCCAAGCGCCGCTTCACCAAGCGCGCGGACAAGCCCGCGCTCTTCGCGGCGATCCGCAAGGACGCCCAAGCCGAGCGGCTGCCGGTCTCTCATCTGGCGAAGCGCCACCACGTCAGCCACGCCACGGTCCGACAGGCCCTGAAGTCGCCAACGCCGCCGCCCCGCAAGAAACGGCCCCCCATCGTGGGCCCTGCCAAGGAACGCGTCGGCCCCACCATCGACGCCATCCTCGACGAGTGCGCCGCCACTCACGCAGGCCAACTCCCCACCGTGAGAGAGGTCTGGGAGAAGCTGCTGGACGACCACGACGCCACCGTCTCCTACGGAACAGTCCACCGCTACATGTCCAGCCATCCGCTCAAGAACGCGGACACGTTGATCAGCCACACTGAACTCACCACAGGGAACTACCTCGCCGCCTCCCAGCAGACCTTCCACGCGGCCGTGTTCAAGCAGTACCGGGCGCTGCTGACCGCAGTCCGCCGCGAGCCCGCCCGACAGGGCCTCGACGACACCTTCGCAACGACTACCGCCTTCGTCCTTGGCCTGGACGCCGGAAGCAACTGGAACATGCTCGCCGGCTTCCAGGAATGGCTCGTCGTCCGCCGCGGCACAGGACACGACCTGACCTGGCCCATCCTCGTCCGCCACCTCGCCCCCGGAGGATGGGTCCACCCACTCACCCAGCAGGCCGACACCGCAGCCGCGACCACGCTCCACCGGCTCCTCAGCGAGTTCTTCGACGCGCGAGAACAGCCCGACGGCCTCGGAAAGATCTTCCGGGACTACCAGTCGTGGCTGACGACTCAGGCGTGGTATCAGTTCGAAACGGCAGAGCCGGACCAAATCGGCTGAGACAGCATCCGGCATCCACCCGCCCGGGACCACATCATCTGAGATTCCCGGTATCTCCACGTCTCAGCTGAACTGGTCGCCGCAGGTCAGGAGCCCGACCCAGGGCCAGATCATTTAAGACGGGACACCGATCTTCCCTGTCACAGGTCACCCAAAGGCCGACCAGGGTGTTTGTCAAGCGACCGGTTCCGATATATCGTTGACGCATCGCGACAGATCAACGATGGAAGGAGCGTAGCGATGCGTTCACATGGACACGAGCACGGGCACGGACATGGGCACTGCGGGCCCGGTCATCAAGGTCGGGGCGAATTCGAGGGGCGGCGGGCGGCCTTCGGGCAGTTCGGTCCGCCTTTCGGCGGCGGTCCCTTCGGGGGTGGCCCCTTCGGCGGTGGACGCGGCCGGGGCGGTGGACGGGGAAGGGCGCGCCGCGGTGACGTTCGTGCGTCGATCCTGGCGCTGCTGAAGGACCGGCCGATGCACGGGTACGAGATGATCCAGGAGATCGGTGAGCGCAGCGGCGGGGCCTGGCGGCCCAGTCCGGGCTCGGTCTATCCGACCCTCCAGCTGCTGGAGGACGAGGGCCTGATCGTCAGCGCGAGCGAGGGCGGCAAGAAGCTGTTCACGCTCACCGATATCGGCCGCACCGAGGCGGAGTCGGGCCCCGACGCGCCCTGGGAGGAAGCTGGGCGCGGAGTCGACTGGGAGAGCGTCAATGAAATCCGGCAGGCCGGTTTCGGTCTGATGGAGGCGTTCGGTCAGGTCTGGAAGACCGGCTCGGCCGATCAGCGCCAGAAGGCGCTCGCGGTCATCAATGACGCCCGTAAGAAGCTCTATCTGATCCTCGCCGACGAGCACTGAGCCCGTGGGTGGGGTGCCGAGGGCCTCGCGGCCGAGCCGCGAGGCCCTTCCCGTCGCTCCGGTGGCGGTCAGGCGGCGACCAGCCCGCCCAGTTTGCGTAGCGACTCGACGAGCGCGGCGGTTGCCGAATCCTTGAGCTTTCCGGCCATCAGGGAGACCGCGGCGCCGGTGAACTCCCCGTCGATGCGTACCGTGGTCGCGTCCCCGTCGGGGGTCAGTGAGTAGCGCATGGCCAGGTTGACGCCCATCGGACCCTTGCCCTGGGTGGCCAGCAGGCGCGCGGTCTCCAGCTCCGCCACCGTCCAGGTCACCTCGGCGGGGAAGCCCATGAGCTTCATGTTCTCCTCGTAGGTGGCCGCGAGTTCGAGTGTCGTCGGGCCGCCCTTGGGGAAGCTGGTGTGGGTGGCGTTCCACTGGCCGTACGCGGTGAAGTCCGTCAGCTGGGCCCAGACCTTCTCGGCCGGTGCTTCGATGCGTGCTTCTGCGCTGACTTCGGCCATGCGACCACCCCTTCTCGGCGGGTTACGGTGTCGCGGAACGTAGTCGCAGTGACGCGAACATTCAATACTGATGAACTGTCAGATCTGCGTGGCCCGTTCCCTCCGCTCCCGCCCGCCAGATCAGTGCGGCGTCGAACCGGTCGGAGGCGCGCGGGTGCGGGCCGTCGTCATGGCAGTGGAACGCGGCCCAGAAGAGATCGGCGCGCAGGGCGTTCGCCGGTGCGTGGATCCGGTATACGTACTCCCGTCCGTCGAGCGCCGGCAGGGCGACCAACCAGGACACGTCCGCGGACTCCCTTCCGGCTGCCGTATGGGTGGTGTGGCGTGTGGGACGTTCGAGGGAAGCTCGCGGTTGCTCGGGGGGGCGCGGTGCAAGGCGGCGCGCGCCGTTTTCCCGGATCGGATCCGGGAATGGCCAGATCTCATCCGTAAGGAGGAGGAACCGCTCGGGTGTGCCCAACTTGCGTGGGATGCCTAAATGGGCCCTTCCGGCGATGCTTCGGCGCCGTGGGACTGATGGGGTAAGAGGTGTGCAAAACCGGACGCCGCGGATCCCTCAGCAGCCCGCACCGAACCGTGCTGAGTTCGACGCCAGACTCACTGTGGAGCTGGCCGCCGTTGTGACGGGTGCCCGAAGGCGCGCACTGCGCGACGGCGACCGGCAGATCGACACCGCGCATCTGCTGCACTCCCTCATCGAATCGGACCCCGAGGTGCGGGCGGCCTTCGAGGGTGGACCCCAATTGGCCAAGGTGCTCGGATATCTCGTCCAGCGCAGTATCGGATACGGGCTCCGCTGGCAGGGTGCGGTGGAGGACACCGGTGCTGTCCCGGTCGTCGAGGACCCGGATTCCGCGGTGCGGGACATAGATTCCGCGGTGCGGGACATAGGGGTGGAGGGCTGGTCGCCCTCGGCCGCTTCGGCGATGGCCGAAGCCCGCGAGCGGGCGGAGCTGCGCGGCGACGCACGCGCCGGAGGGCTTGATCTGCTGGCGGCGCTGGCCTCGGACCACGAGTGCCGGGCTGTCGAGGTGCTGCAGCGGGCCGGCGTCGACGCGGAGCAGCTTGCGGCCCGGATCGTGGGGGCGTCCGGCCAGGGGTGGCAGGGAGCCAGGGGCTGACGGCCTGACGTGCGGCGTCGATTCAGCGTGGCGGTTCGGTCAGGGCCTTGAAGGCCGGGCGGAGCAGGGCGGCGATGCGGTCGGCGGGAGCGTCGCGGAGGGCGTCGAGGCCGAGTAGCTGGTGTACGCCGCGGACACGGTGCACGAGTTCCCGTTCTCCTCCCCCGGGTTTCCCTCCCGCTATGAGAGGCGCGAGGAGGTGCGTGCCGGATACCGGAGGGCCTGGGGCGCGGGCCCCGTCCCGGTGGAGGCCGTCGAGGACATGGAGATCCACGACACCGCCGATCCGGAAGTGATCACTGGCGAGCACGTCGTGGTCGGCGCACTGTCGACCGGGACCTTCACCGTGCCCGGTGTGCTGATCGTCCGCGTCCATGACGGACTGATCACGCGGGTCCGTGACCACATGGACGGACTGGCTGTCGCCGGGCTGGGCGAGCTGATGGTGAAAGCTGCGGTGGAGGAGCGTCTGACGGAGAGCGTGCGTCAGGGGTCACAGGGGTGACGCTACTGACCACAGCTGTCATGATGTGCCGATGCACGCGTCTCAGGGGAGAAGCGCCGGCCTGGGACTTGCCCTGGCCTCGGCGTTCGCATTCGGTGGTTCAGGGGTGGCGGCCAAGCCGCTGATCGAGGCAGGACTCGATCCGCTCCATGTGGTGTGGCTCCGGGTGGCGGGCGCCGCCCTTGTCATGCTGCCCGTCGCCTGGCGCCACCGGGTTCTCGTGCGCAGCCGGCCCATCCTGCTGCTGGGGTTCGGGCTGCTCGCCGTGGCCGGTGTGCAGGCCTTCTACTTCGCTGCGATCTCCCGTGTACCCGTCGGTGTCGCTCTTCTCGTCGAGTATCTGGCGCCCGCGCTCGTTCTCGGCTGGGTCCGCTTCGTCCAGCGTCGGCCGGTCGCCCGGGGTGCCGCGGTAGGTGTGGTACTCGCCGTCGGGGGACTCACCTGCGTGGTCGAGATCTGGTCGGGGCTGAGCTTCGACGTGGTCGGGCTGCTGCTCGCGCTCGGCGCCGCCTGCTGCCAGGTCGGCTACTTCGTCCTGTCGGACCAGGGCAGCGCGGGCAGCACGGAAGGAGTCGAACCTCCGCATCCGGTCGGTGTCATCGCGTACGGGCTGCTGATCGGCACGGTCGTCCTCACCGTGGTCGCACGGCCCTGGGGCATGGACTGGTCGGTTCTGGGCGGCAATGCGGGCATGGACGGCACGGATGTACCCGCCTGGCTGCTGCTCGTCTGGATCGTGCTGATGTCGACGGTGATCGCCTACGTCACCGGGGTGATCTCGGTGCGGCTGCTCTCACCCGCGGTGGCGGGTGTCGTCGCCTGTCTCGAGGCGGTCATCGCGACCGTGCTCGCCTGGGTGATGCTCGGCGAGTACCTGTCGGCGCCGCAGCTCATCGGCGGTTCCATGGTGCTGATCGGTGCCTTCATCGCCCAGTCGGCGACACCGAAGACGCCCGCCGGTCCCGTCGCATCCGGACGAGGCGAAGGGCACACTGCGGGATCGGACGGAGGCCCTGCCGCTGCCGAGGGGAAGTTGTCCGCGGGTCGTGCTGCGACGTAATGTGACGATCATGCATTCGACCGTACTTCCGCCGCCTGCCGCCTAGCGCGGGCGGCCACTCCTGACGAAGACCGGGCTCGGGCAGTTCCGAGCGGTTCGTCGCTGCCCGTGTACGGAGCCGAGCGACCACCGTCCTGTCTTCATCTGGAGAAGTCACGTGTCGAATCCTGCTACTGGCCTGCCCGTCGGGCGGAGCCTCTTCTATCTGATCGTCGCCGGTGTTGCCTGGGGCACTGCCGGGGCCGCCGCTTCGCTGATCTTCGAGGTCAGCGATCTGGGCCCGCTCGCCCTGTCGTTCTGGCGTTGCCTGGGCGGCCTCGTACTGCTGCTTGCCGCGCTGGCGCTACGGCCCCGACGCGTGGCCGTCCCCGCCGAACCGCGCCGCCGTCGGCTGCTGCGCGTCCTGGGGACCGGCGTCGGTCTCACCGTCTTCCAGAGCGCGTACTTCGCGGCCGTCGAGGCGACCGGCCTCGCGGTCGGGACCGTCGTCACCCTTGGCGCGGGCCCCGTGTTCATCGCGGTCGGTGCACGGCTGACCATGGGGGAGCGGCTGGGACGCGGCGGACTCACCGCGGTGGTGGGTGCGCTGGCCGGGCTCGCCGTACTGGTGCTCGGCGGTGACGGGGCCACCGTGCGGCCCGCCGGAGTCGCCCTGGCACTGCTCTCCGCGGCCGGCTACGCGACGATCACCCTGCTGACCCGGTGGCTCGGTCGCGACGGCGGCGCCACCGACTCGCTCGCCACCAGCGCATGGGCATTCGGGATCGGAGCCGTCGGACTGCTGCCGATGGCTGTGACCGAGGGGCTCGTACCGCATACTGCTCAGGCCGCGCAGGTCATGACGCTGCTGGTGTATGTGGCGGCGGTACCGACCGCGCTCGCCTATGCGCTCTACTTTGCGGGCGCCGCGGCGGTACGTGCCGCGACGGTGTCCGTGATCATGCTGCTCGAACCGGTCAGCGCGGCGGTCATCGCCGTGGTGGTGCTCCGTGAACAGCTCACCGCGGCCACCGTCGTCGGGACACTGCTGCTTCTCATGGCCGTGGCGGGGCTGGCGTTCGCCGAGGCGCGCAGCGCCGCGCACGCCCGCCGCCGGGCGGCCGTACCGGCCTGACCACCGGGGTGGCCGGGCCGTACCCGGCGGCGGGCTCGGCCACCCCGGGCGGGGTCAGAGCGCGGCGATGTAGTCCGGCACCCCGATGGCGGGATCGAGGTCGTGCGAGGGGAGCGGCGTCGCATAGCCGTGGGCGAGCGGGACGACGCCCGCCCAGTGGGGCAGCTCGAGGTCGCGGGGTTCGTCGTTGGGGCCGCCGGTGCGGATCTTGGCGGAGACCTCCTGGAGGTCCAGGCGGATGACCGCTGTCGCGGCCAGCTCCTTCTCGTCGGCGGGCCGCGAGTCCGCGGACCGGCCCGGCACCACGTGGTCCACGATTGCGTCGAGGGCGGTCCGCCGCTCCTGCGGGTCGGTGACCGTCCGTGCGATGCCGTGGACCACCACGGAGCGGTAGTTGATCGAGTGGTGGAAGGCGGAACGGGCGAGCACCAGTCCGTCGACATGCGTCACCGTCAGGCAGACGGGCAGGCCGGGATCGGTCCGGCCGGCCTCCCGCAGCGGCCGGGAGCCGGTCGAGCCGTGTACGTAGAGCCGCTCGCCGACCCGGCCGAAGAGCGTCGGCAGAACCACCGGTGAGCCGTCACGGACGAAGCCGAGATGGCAGACGTACGCCTCGTCGAGTATCGAGTGGACCAGTTCCCGGTCGTACGCCGCGCGATCGCGGGAACGGGTCGGGACGGTGCGCTCGGTCGGCTGGTATCCGGCCGTGGCGTCCGGGCCCGTGTTCTGCGGCGATGCGGTGTCCGGCATTGCGTACTCCATTGCACTAGTGCATAATCTTGTTTGTGCTAGGAGAGTATCGGATCGTCGGGCGGCGTGCAGCGGAAATTGCCGCCAGTGTGGAGCGCGGGGTCGGTTCGGGGGAGCTCGCGCCGGGGCAAGTGCTGCCGCCCATGCGGGGGTTGGCGGACCTGCTGGGGGTGAATCCCAATACGGTGGCGGCCGCCTATCGCACGCTCCGTGAGCGCGGGGTGATCGAGACGGCTGGGCGCCGGGGCAGCAGGGTGCGGCCGCGACCCGCGAGTACGGCGCGCGGTTCGCTCCGGGTCGAGGCGCCGCCCGGGGTGCGGGACCTGGGGGAGGGGAACCCCGATCCGGCGTTGCTGCCCGCGCTGGGGGAGGCATTCGCGGCGGCCGCGGGTGAGTATGCGCGGCGGCCCGGAATGTACGGACAGCCACCGGTGGACCCGGAGTTCGCCGCACTCGCCCGCGCCGCGCTGGATGCCGACGGAGTGCCGGCCGGATCCGTGGTCGCGACCTCCGGATCGCTGGACGCGATCGAGCGCGTACTGGTCGCGCATCTCAAGCCCGGTGACGCGGTGGCCATCGAGGACCCGGGGTGGGGCAGCTTGCTGGATCTCGTACCGGCGCTGGGGTTGCGCCCAGTGCCCGTCGCGCTCGACGACGAGGGACCGCTGCCCGATGCCGTCGAGCACGCGCTGAACGCCGGTGCCCGCGCCCTCGTGGTCACCGACCGCGCGCAGAATCCGACCGGAGCCGCGATCAGTGCCGGGCGCGCCTTCGAGCTGCGGGGCGTTCTGGCCGGACACCGCGGCGTTCTCCTGATCGAGGACGACCACGGGCACGCCATCGTCGATATGCCGCTGTACCCGCTGGCAGGCGCTACGGACCGGTGGGCATTCGTGCGGTCCGTGGCCAAGGCGTACGGACCGGATCTGCGGGTCGCCGTGCTGACCGGCGACCCGGTCACGGTCGACCGGGTGTCGGGCCGGCAGCGGTTGGGCCCCGGCTGGGTCAGCAGGCTGCTGCAACGGGCCGTAGTGCACCTGTGGTCCTCGGGCGCGGTCGATCCGGGCGAGGTGGCAGGGGCGTACGCAGACCGGCGGGACGCGCTCGTGAAGGCGCTGGAGGAGCGGGGCGTGGAGGCGCACGGACGCAGCGGCATGAACGTGTGGGTACCGGTCAGCGACGAGACCGGTGCGGTGGCGCGGCTGCTGCACGCAGGCTGGGCGGTGGCGCCCGGGGCGCGGTTCCGGATGACCGCGCCTCAGGGGATCCGGCTCACCGTCTCACCGCTGAACGGGGCCGACATCGGGCCGCTGGCCGATGCGGTGGCGGCAGCGGCGGGACCGGCGAAACCGTTGAACTACGGCTGAGCCTCGGTCCTGGCCTTGCCGCTGCGCGCCCTGCTCTGGGTGAGAGCGGCACCTGCCAGGACCACGAGCGCGCCGACCGGAGTGTTCCAGCTCAGCTGCTCGCCGAGCACGACGACTCCGGCCGCGGTGGCGATCACGGGAATGAAGTAGGTGACCATCTGCGCGGTCGTCGGTCCCACCTCCGCCACCAGGCCGTACTGCACCAGCACCGCGAGGCCCGTGCCGAGCGCCCCCAGGGCGACCACGGCAAGCGTCGGGAGCAGTGGGAATCCATCGGGAGCCGAAGTGAACAGCGGGGTCACCAGGGCGATCTGCGCCGTGCCGAGAAAGAGCTGGCTGCCGGTCAGGGCGAGTGTGGAGGAACTGCTGCCCGCCAGCGTCCTGCGGACATAGATCCAGCCGACCGGATAGCTGAGGGAAGCGAGCAGGGCCATGGCCGTACCGCTGAAGTCCAGCCCGGAGAAGCCCTGCCAGGCGCCCAGCACGGTGAGTACACCGAGGAATCCGAGCCCGAGTCCGGCGACGCGGCGACG
Source organism: Streptomyces sp. NPDC088246 (assembly GCF_044741025.1). Classification (NCBI taxonomy): domain Bacteria; kingdom Bacillati; phylum Actinomycetota; class Actinomycetes; order Kitasatosporales; family Streptomycetaceae; genus Streptomyces; species Streptomyces sp. NPDC088246. Next base: position 8,213 of record NZ_JBIURV010000038.1, on the reverse strand, counting down.
GGTCGGCCGGTCCTCGGAGAGCGCGACGAGCGAAAGCGCCATGCCCCACAGGGGCGAGGTCGCATTGCAGATTCCGGCCAGCGTCGACGGGATGCTCAGCTCGGCATACGCGAAGAGCGAGAACGGCAGTGCGTTCAGGAAGAACGCGGCGACGGCCAGGTGCCCCCACGTGCGGCTGCCGCGCGGCAGCCGCTCACGCCGTACCGCCATCGCGACGGCAAGCACCGCCGTGCCCGACAGGAGGCGGCCGAGGGTGACCTGGAACGGGGCGTACCCCTCGGTACCGACCTTGATCAGAAGGAAGCTGAAACCCCAGATGAGTGAGAGCGCCCCGAACCGGATCCGCCAGTCCAGCACCCGGCGCGCGGCAGGTGCTGGGACCGGAGCCGGAGTGGTTGTCCCGGCCGGCGGGGCAGGGGTGGAGGGCTTGGCGGGAGGAATGGTTCTCTGCGTGGCAGGGGCGCTCATGGGGTCAACAATGACGAAAACAATCGCGTAGGACAAGTGAGATTTTGTGCGCAAATTCGCGTAGCATTGCTTACATGTTGAACCTGGAGCGCCTGCGTACCCTGGATGCCCTTGCCCGGCACGGTTCGGTCAGCGGTGCCGCCGAGGGGCTGCATGTCACCACATCGGCGGTCTCCCAGCAGATGTCGAAGCTGGAGCGGGAGGTGGGGCAGCAACTCCTCGCCAAGAACGGCCGCGGGGTCCGGCTCACCGACGCCGGTCAGCTGCTCGCCGACCATGCGGCCCGGATCCTGTCCCAGGTCGAGCTGGCCCAGTCCGACATCGAGGCGCAGCGCGGTGAGGTGGTGGGCGAGATCCGGCTCTCCGCCTTTCCGACCGCGGCGCGCGGACTCTTCCCCGCGGCGCTCCTCGCGCTGCGTGCCGATCACCCCGAACTGCGCGTGCGAACACGGGAACTGGAGCCCGAGGACGGACTCCGTGCGGTGATCAGGGGTGACGTCGACCTCGCGGTGGTGCTGGACTGGAGCAACAAGCGGCTGCCGGTGCCCGGCGGCCTGGCCAAGGCCGAACTCCTCGATGACGCACCGGACATCGCGATGCCGGCCGGCCATCGGCTCGCGGACCGGGTGGAGGTGGATCTGGAGGAGTTCGCCGACGACGATTGGGTGTCATGGCCGGAGGGTGAATTCTGCTACGACTGGCTGATGTTCACTCTGCGCTCGAAGGGCATTGAACCCCGCATTGCGCATCTGGCGGGCGAGCACCACACCCAACTCGCCCTGATCGCCGCAGGGATGGGGGTCTGTGTGGCGCCGAGGCTGGGCCGGGGACCGGTACCCGACGGGGTGCGGCTCGTGCCCGTACGGCAGAAGATGCGACGGCACGTCCATGCCGTGTGGCGTACCGACGCGGACCGGCGTCCGTCGATCAGGGCGGCGGTGGCGGCGCTGCGGATGGCCGGTCGCGAGCTGGATGTGCCGTCGTCGTAGGACGGGAAAGGGTGCCCTCAGGTCGCGGACGGTCCTGCGAGCTTCCGGAAGTCCCAGGAGGTGATGGACTCAGGAGTGAGCCGCAGCCAGGCGTGCCGGCCGTCGTGCGGCATGGTGTCCATCCCGAAGTACTTCGCTGCGAACAGCCTTTCCGGCACGTCGAGTTCGGGGCACGGTTCGCCGGTACGGGGTGCCTCGCCCACAGGGACGGCCGCGCCGGAGAGTTCGATGCCGCGCAGATCCGCGTACTCCACCCCGTCGTCCACGACCACCGCGATCCTCGGGTCGTTGCACAGCTGGGACCAGCGCAGGCTGCGGGTGATCGAGTACAGCCAGAACGAGGTGCCGTCCCAGGCGTACCAGAGGGCGCCGACATGCGGGCGGCCGTCCGCGGACACGGTGGCGACCCGGCAGGTGCGCTGCTCGGCGAGATAGGTGTCCCGTTCCGAGTCCGTCATCATGATCCGACGGCCCCGTCGCTGAATGGCGGCCATGGGGCGCTCCCTCCCGATAGCTGACTCCATGTCAGAGATCATGGGCCCTCTTCCCTCATCACGCAATGGCGGTTAACCTCGCGCGCCCGATCCGCCGCCGAAAGGGGCAGCCGTGCCGTCGAAGGAACAGCTCGCCGAGCAGCTCGATCCGGCCACCACCGTACTTCTGACGGTCGAATGCCAGCAGGGCGTAGTGGGCCCGGGCAGCGCGCTGCCCGAACTGGCCGAGGAGGTCAGGTCCTCCGGCGCCCTTCACCGCGTCGCCCGACTGGTCGCAGCCGCCCACGAGGCCGGGGTCCAGGTACTGCACGCGGTGGCCGAACGCCGTCCCGACGGGCGGGGTGCCAACAACAACGCCCGCCTCTTCCGGGCAGCCGGCCGGTTGCCCGTACAACAGCACTCAGGCACCACGGCGGTACGGATCGCCGCGCCCATCGAGGTGGCGGACGAGGACCTCGTCGTGCGCAGACTGCATGGCCTTTCGCCCATCGCCGGCACGGATGTGGACGCACTGCTCCGCAACCTCGGCTGCCGGACGCTCGTCGTCACCGGGGTCTCGGCCAATGTGGCCATCCCCAACGCCGTGTTCGACGCGGTGAATCTCGGATATATGGCGGTGGTGCCGTCCGATGCCATCGCGGGGGTGCCGGCCGAATACACCCCCGCGATGATCCGCAACACACTTGCCCTCGTCGCCACCGTCACGACCACCGATGACGTACTCGGCTGCTGGCGGAGCCGAGGGCGGGCCGGGGCCTGATCGGCCGATCAGGCCGGACCGGCCCTAGGAAGCGAGCGTGATCGAGTCGCCCTCGACCGCGATCGGCCGGGCGGGCAGCGGCTGGGTGGCCGGACCTGCCGCCACACTGCCCGTCGCCACATCGAACTTGCTTCCGTGACAGGGGCAGTTGATGGTTCCGTCCGACACGCTCGACACCGAGCATCCCTGGTGGGTGCACTTCGAAGAGAACGCCTTGAACTCGCCGGCCTTGGGCTGCGTCACCACGATGCCCTGGTCGGCGAAGATCTTTCCGCCGCCCTCCGGAATGTCGGCGGTCTTTGCCAGAACGGGTCCGCCGCTGTCCGATTCGGCACTGGCAGGCTCGACCGCATCCGAACCGCGCGATTCCTTCTGGTTGCCGCACGCAGTGAGTACGGCAGCCACCGAGACGGCTCCGACCGCTGCGACAACGGTCCGACGCCCGGGACGGACCTCGTGGTCCTGCGATGCGCTCATGCTGGCTTTCCCTTCCGCGATGTTCATGACTTCGGTGTCCGACCAGGGGTACGCGCAGCGGAACGCCCACGTTCAACGCCCCAGGGACTTCTTGAGGAAGTCCCGCTCCAGCAACAACAGATCGCTGACCGTCTCCACCCGGGTGACCAGATGGCCGGACCCGGACACGGCAGAACCGTGTGCGACCGGCCCGCGGCCAGCAGCGCGGTGGAGATCCGCAGCATGTGAGCGACGGCCACATTGTCATCGGCAAGTCCGTGCACCAGCATGAGCGGGCGTGTCGGCCCGGCCGCCTCCGAGCGCAGTGAACTGCGGTCGTAGTTCTCCGGAAATACATCCGGGTGGCCGAGAAACCGTTGCGCTCAATGGGTGTCGTAGAGCCGTCGGTAGGTCGGCGCACCACCGGCGACCGCCGCGTGGAAGACCTCGGGGTGACGCAGCACAGCGGCAGCCGCGAGATACCCGCTGAACGACCAGCCGCGCATGGCGACCCGCGCCAGGTCCAGCTCGGGGTACTGCGCGGCAGCCGCGTGCCGCGCGTCGATCCGGTCCTCCACAACGGCCGTCAGCCGGTCGCCGTAAACCGATTTCCCCCAGGCCTCCCCACACCCCAAAATGCCGCGGCCATCCGCGACCAGCACCGCGAAACTCTGTTCGGCGAACCACTGTGCGACCGTGACCCACCAGGTACGCACCTTCAGAGCGACCTGCATGCCGTGGCCCGCGTACGGGGTGAGCAGTACGGGCAGCGGGGCGCCCCCCGGCCGGTGCCACGAGGGCAGACACGGCCTGCTGCGCAGCTCACGTCACCGTCCTCGTACAGCCGGGGCCGGCTGACCTGACCCGTACCGGACGTGGTTCGTACGAGGAGCACCCGGGCGCCGGCCGGTGAGACGGTGAGCTGTAGGGGCACTCCGAGCGAGAAGCGGAAGGTGCGGGCCAGCTGCCGGGGGAATCGCCAGGTGTTGTCGAGCGCGTCGTCAGCCGCGGAGTCGGATGGGGGAGCAACGGAGACAGTACGGCAGGCGGAATCCGGACCGACCGGCGCTTGCCCAGGCAGGGGCCGGGCCGGCTGCGGGGAGGCCACGCATCGCGCGTGATTGTCAGAGACGTCTGCAAGGCTGGGCGGTATGACACTGAGGAACTTCAACGACCTTGAGCGGGCCATTCGCGGCGGTTGGGGCGCGGACACCACGACGCCGGATCACCGTCCGAACTGGACCCCGGACAATCCGGCGCGCGACCAGTGCGGTGTCACCGCCCTGGTGGTGCACGACCTGTTGGGTGGTGAGCTGATCCGCGGTGAGGTTCATGTCAATGGCGAGCGAGTGGACTACCACTGGTGGAACCGTCTGGGCATGGGGATCGAAGTCGATCTCACCCGCGAGCAGTTCGGCCCCGATGAAACAGTCGTCGGCGGAGTTGTGATTGAGCGGCCTGCCGAGATCGTGCGGCTTCGCGAGGAGTATGAGCTTCTGCGTGGCCGAGTAGTGGCGGAGCTGTGCTCGTAGGCGATACGTCTTTGGGGTTTCCCGCGCGGTGACGATGCGGGGTCAGCGAGCTGTCGCGTCGTTCGCGCGGAAGACCGGTTCTCCCTCGCGCAACCGGGCGAAGAGGAGGGTGCGGTCCAGCTGCTCCTCGTCCTCGTCCTCCTCGTTGCTGAACACCTCGTCCACCAACAGTTCGCGGAGCTGCCCCTGTACGCCGTCGCCGTACCCCTGCTGGTAGTCGTCCAGATCGAAGTGGGCGTCCGCCTCCACCACGGCGATCGTGCCGTGCTCGTCCTCGATGACCAGCCGGGCGCGGATGGTGCCTGCCTGGAGGGTCTGGTCGTTGTCGTAGCCGTAGACGACCTCGGCCTCGATGTCGCCGCCGACGGACATCTCGCCGTCGGTGTGCACCGCGCGGGCTGTCACATCACCGCCGACGGCGACGACGGAGTCGGGGCCGGGTCGGCCAGACAGCCTTTGACGGTCAACGAGCCGGTGACCACGAACGGGGCCACCACGTCCAGATGCCCCTGATTCTCCCCAGACGCTCCCCAGCAGCGCTGATCCTCCCCAGATTCTCCCCAAGGAGGGCCGCCGTGACGGACGGCGGGAGACGAAACTTGGCGCTGTCGCAGGCACGCTGAGTGACTGTAGCGGGCGCTCAGCCGGAATCCCAGGGGTGATCTCGGCTCCAAGATCTCCGCCCTGTGCGTACCCGTCCCTTCGAGGGCACTGCGCCCGGCCACTGATAGCGAGACGGCTGCCCGCCCTGGGCCGTGACGGTCCCACCTGGCACAGGTCGTAACGACCGTCCAAAGGCGTCCAGCCCGTCCATGAGCGGTGCTTAATGTCAAGGTCAGGGCGTCAACGCCGCACTGTACGACGCCAACGCACTGTGCCGCGCACTGATCGCGGTCAGTCGCAGTGAGCAGGAACTGCTTCCCGCTCTCGCCGCCTACGAGCGCGCGATGCTGAAGAACGGCTTCGCCGCGGTACAGGCAGCGACGCTGTACCTACGCCTGGCCACCCTGCGCAGCCGTACGATCCGAGCGGCCGCACGGACGTTCTTCCGGCTGTGTGGTGCCGCACATCCTCTGCGCCGCGCCGTCTTCGCGGACTGACAAGCAGCGGCCCGATGCACCGACCACCGGTTCACGAGCCTGGGCAACGAGCTGGAGGACGAGGCTGTCCAAGGGCGGTGGGAGCTCACCCAGGCCAAAGCCTCCCCGGCACTCGCTCTGGACCCCGACGTCCTGGACGGCGCCCGCTACGCCCTGTGCACCCCAGCCGGCGTCGTCGACCTCCACACCGGCCACCTCCACAAGCCCGAACCCGAAGCCGAGCCGTATGCGCTCGACTTCGTCGGCGTACTGGCGCAGCTGGGGATCGGCTCGCCGGCGTCGGGGTCGACGGAGATGACTACCAGGGTGCGGTCCAGGGCGCGGCGTTGCGTTTCTTCGCGGGCGACCTGCCGGGCGAGGACGTCGCGGTACGGGGCGAGGGCCAGGCGCTCAGCGCCCCTCAGAGGGCGGGCGTCGCCGGTCCCGCCGCGGTGCGTGCACCGTCCCGAGCGGGCTGTCCCGGGCGTTCCGATCGTGTGGGCGGCGCCCAGCAGGAGGCGGGTCGGTCCACGCAGATGGTCATCGTGCCCGGACAGGTCCTGGCGCTTGCCCGCTCGGGTCCTCGGGACGGTCGGCCCAGGCCGCGGCGGGTAGGCCGTGCCCGCCGGCATTGGTCACCGTCCGGCCTGGACGAACCCTGCTATGCGCGGTCACGTTCGTCGGACAGCCACCGTTCACGTGGCCTCCTTGGAACCTACGACAGGCCACATGTCAAGCAGCGACTTGCCGACACTTTCCGGCGACCCACCGCCACAGCGGGTGAGTGGACGTCAGAAGATCACCTGCAAGGACTAATGGTCTTTCAATCTACCAAGCTCAACGTGATTTTGACGGACAGTCAGCTCTTTTTCGAGCGTCGCAAAGGGGCTCTGCATACCCGATCAGCCCCACGAAGCCGGGGGTCCCGAGTTGCTCGATATGACAGGAATAGGGGGTGTTAGTACGTTCAATCACGCACCGGCTGTCACAGCGGGACTGTCTCTGAGTCCGAGAAGGAGAACAAGCGACATGATCATGACCCGTTCCCACGCGATCGCCACGGCCGTCGCGGCCGCCGCGGCACTGACCGCGACCGGCATCACCTACGCCTCCGCCGTCCCCGCCCCCCAGGCCCAGGCCCAGGTGGCCCCGGTCGCCGTCCCCGCCCAGGCCCCCATGGGCGGGGAGGGCGGCAACACGGGCAAGGGCAACGAAGGCAACGAGCGTCGGGGCAACGAGCGCGAGGGCAACGAGCGCGAGGGCAAGCGCCATCACGAGGAGGGCAGGATCCACATCAACGAGCGCGAATACTCCGGCCGCCCCGACGGCTGCATCACCGTCGTCAGCGGCTTGGGCGCCAAGAGCTTCAACATCCGCAACGACAGCCGCAACGAGGTCGAGGTCTTCCGCGGAGCCGTGTGCGACAACGGCGCCCCCATCGCCACCGTCGGCCCGCACAGCTCCGCCGACGGCGTCTGCCCGGGCAAGGGCGAGGGCAAGGGCGAGGGCGAGGACGAGAACTGCGAGAACGGCGAGAACGGCGAGCACCACGAGAAGAAGCACCACGAGGAGATGAATGGCGGCGTGAAGGTCAAGAACGGAGTCATTGCCAGCTTCCGCGTCATCAAGCGCCACCACGGCGAGAAGGGCGAGGGCGGCGAATTCGGCGATTACTAAAACCAGCGACCGCCTGATGCGCATGCTGGAGAACTCCGGCCCGCCGTAATCGGGCCGGGGCCCTCCGGTCAGGCGCACAACACAGAATCCCGGCCCGCCGTAATCGGGCCGGGATTCTCGTCCGGCCCCCGGCCCAAGGATATCCCTTCTCGGAACATCCAGCTCGGGACCGCAGAGGTGCGTGGAGGCGTCGACGAGGGGGGTGTACAGCCGTACGGGCATGGAACCGATCCACGCGCAGCACCTCATCGAGCCCGGGCTTGTCGTCCTCGACATCTCCGCAGCCGACGAAGCAACCGCCCACGCGGTCATGACCGCACTCGAACAGCGGCGGGCCACATCAGGGATCGGGCACGTACGGAAAGTGCCCGGTGAACCAGGAGTCGAAGCACGCATGTACGCGGACACCCGGCGGCTCCCTGCCGAGTAGACCGACCACCTTCACCAGGCACCAAGCCGGAGCCCGGACCAGTCAGCCGCCGGGCGCGTGGCGGGTGAGGTGGGAGCGGGCGCAGCTCCGCTCTCCTGCGCGCTCCATCACCGCCGAGCAGGAGGACAGTCTGTCTGCGCAGTGCTTCGTCGAGCTGGCCGCCGGTGACGGCATGCATGATGCGTCAGTTGGTCGAGTAGCCGAAGGCAGGGACGAGCGCCAGGTAGGCCGCGAGGCCGGCGGCATGAGTGGCGGTGTAGTCCCGGTACCCCGTCCCGCTGCGGTGGGCCGGCGGGATGATGCCGGCGTCCTCGTAGTTGCGGACCGC